>JAISCR010000129.1 GCA_031265435.1 Treponema sp. | reverse complement strand
GACTACACGATTCACTTTATCGACGCCTTCAAGCGGGAATACTCAGGCGGCGGCGACTATCTCTACCGCACCTTTGCCGGAGCGGGAAAGGCGATCCTGATCAACGCCGTGTCGGTGGGCGCGGGTTTCGGCGTGCTGGTTCTTTCGCAGTTACGCCTTATGGCGCAGTTCGGCGGCCTTATCGCGCTTTCGATGGGCATCAGCGCTGTGGTCAGTCTTACGGTTATCCCCGTGTTGCTTATAACGGTGAAACCAAAGTTTATCTATGGAAAACGGGAGAACGGGCATAGGCAGGAGGAAATTTACCGCGAAGTCGAAAAAGTCGAAGAAGGAAAGTAAGAAAGGGATGATAAACTTTTTTGACTTCTTCGACTTTGCGGTTAAAAATTCTGTGTTAATTTTATTGAAGGAGTTTTAACATGAAAAGATTTGTTTTGTTTGTATTGTCGGCTGCGCTCTGCGCAGGATCGGTGTTCGCCCAGGACGCGTCGGCACAGAGTGCCATTTCTATCAAGCAGGCGGCGAAAGACCGCATCCAGTTGGACACCATGTCGAGCCGTTCGCGCATGGTGATCACCGCGAAAAACGGCGCCGCCACGGAGCGGGTCATCGACCAGTATTCAAAAGACGCGGCAAACGGTTTCGCCCGGGCGGTCATCGTGTTCCAAAGCCCGGCCACGGTGAGGGGGACGCGCTTTCTGATGATGGACAACGCCGCAGGGAAAAGTGACCAGTGGATTTTCCTCCCAGCTCTGGGCAAGGTACGGCGTATCGCCTCATCGGAGAGCGGCGGCAGTTTCATGGGTACGGATTTTTCCTACGACGATATGTCGCTTATGGACCGGAATGTGGAGGAGGACACACATACCGTTTTACGCGAGGAAACGCTGAACGGCGCGGCGTGTTATGTGATTGAGAGTGTGCCGAAAGACAGCGATTTTCAATACGCGAAGACCCTCACCTGGATTGACAAGGCCGGCTACCGCACCTACAAGGTGGAACTGTACAACAAGCGCGGCGCGGTGGAAAAGCTGATGGAAATGTCGGCGTACAAGGACATTCAGGGCCGCGACACGTCCACGCAGACAAAAGTCTCCACCCTGGCGGCGGGGACTTCCACTACCATCTACATGGACATCATTAAGTACGACGACCCGATACCGGAAGGCGTTTTTACCACGGCGTATCTTGAAACTGGGAGGGCAAGATGAAGGTGTTATCCATGACGACGCGGCTTGCATTTGCCCGCACATTACTGCGGCGGCGCGTCCATGTGCCGTTGGTAGTTTCTTGCCTGTTGTTTTTTACCGCATTGTCTCTTCCCGCTCAGGATGGCTTTACGGAGCAAAGCGGCTTTGATGCGCAAAGCTTGGGTTTTGGTTTTGACGATGAGACTGCGGGAGGAACTTTTTCCGGAGAGGGCGGCAGCGCACCTGCCGTCTCAATCGGCGGCGAGGTCTCCGTCTCAATGACCGGTTTTGTTGATGACTTTTCCGACGGCGCGGACAATACCCGGCTTGGAGATATTTTTTCCGGCACACTCAACTTCACCGCCGAAACTACTTACGCCGATGGAGTTATCAATTTAAAACTCGCTCCCGCTTTGGTTTACTATGACGAAAAATCGCCGGTCTATGTGGACGAGGCATATATCCGCGCCTATTTCGGCAAGCTCGATATTACCGGGGGCCTCCGCAAACTCACCTGGGGCAAGGCGGACAGCATGGGCCCGCTGGATGTGGTGAATCCGCTGGATTATTCGGACTTGTCCGATTTAAGCGACATGATGAATCTGAAAATCGCCCGGCCTCTTATCCACGCATCATTTGTGTTGGGGCAGTTCTCCAAACTGGAAGGCGTTTTCGTACCGAACTTTGAGCCGGCGCGTTTTGCGGCAAGCGGCCGCTGGGCGCCGGCGCAGATGGCGGAGTTGAGCCGGCTTCCGCCGGAAAACGTGATCCGACCCGACACTACAACTCTTGACTACGCACAGGCGGGCTTGCGCTTCACCACGACCATAGGCGCCGCGGCGGACATAGGCGTACAGTATTACTACGGGCGGCTGACAACACCGGCGGTTACCATGACCGCGGCTACACTGCCTGTGGTAACATTCGCCTACAACCCCTATCACCAGATCGGGCTTGATTACGCGCAGGTTATCGCCGGTTTCAATCTTCGTGCGGAAGCCGCGGCAAACATCACCGGGGACCTTTCAGGCGATGACGGCGCGGTCTACAACCCGTCCCTCGCGTGGTCATTGGGCTTTGACCGCGACCTCTTTGCGGGGATTAACCTGAACCTCCAGTGCAACGAAACGATCCGGCTGCTTGACGGCGAAATCAAAAACCCGCAGGACATTGAAGCCGACAGCGACATAACGACAACGAACATTACCGCGGCGCTTTCAAAAAAATTCCTCCGCGATGAACTGGAAATGAAAGCCGCTGTCATGTGGGAAGCGGAAGGCGGCGCGTGTCTTGTCATGCCCTCTCTCATCTGGACCAGGAACGATGTGGCTGTCGAATTTTCCGCCGGTATTTTTGCTGGAAGCGGCGAAGGGCTTTTCGGCCAGTTTCACGAGAATAGTTTTGTGAAGGCCGCATTGACATATTCTTTTTAATAAAGCTGAGGGAACGGAGTTCTATCCGGCCCGAAGCCGCATCGGTGACGGTCAGAGCATGGACATACCGGCCTTGTGCGGCCTGTCCGCAGTGGTGAACCGTGTCGATTTACCGGAAACCGGGCTTTTTCCGTTCCCCGCCGGTGTAGAAGGTGATATGAAACGCCGGTCAGCCGGGTGAATGGTACTTTTTTACTTCCTTTTTCGACTTTTTCGACGTTACGGTGAATTTTTTCTTCAAAGTATGCCGTTTTTAGGGGAATAATGATGTTGGAAAAAGTAAACGCCGATGCTCTGGGGAGGGCATTTCTATTGCGTCTTGACAAAGAGGCAATACGTTGCTTGACAATTCGGGTATTTCGGGTGTAAAATAGTCTGAATTTATTATTTCAGGTAAGGGGCACATCATGTGGATACTTTATTTTATCCTCCCTCTTGCCGGGTTAACTTTGGGCTGGACTATTAGATGGCTGTACGCCAGATATCAACTTACGGCATCGGAGCAGCGCGCCGAACGTATAAAACAGGATGCGATAAAGGAAGCTGAAGCTAAAAAGAAGGAGATTCTTCTTGAGGCAAAAGACCAAATTATCCGCGACAGAAACCAGCAAGAGAGGGAAACCCGGGAAAGAAGGGCTGAATTACAGCGTTATGAACGCCGTGTAGTTCAAAAAGAAGAGCAAATCGATAAAAAGATAAGCCAGATTGAGAAAACGGAGGAGCTTCTTTCAGAAAAAGAGAAGGTTTTTGAACAGCGGGAAGTGGCTTTAGGCAAGGAAGAGGAACGGTACCGGGCGGAACTGGAGCGGATCTCCGGCCTTACGGCGGAAGAAGCCAAGGCTTTGATCATTCAGGACCTTGAAAACGAAGCAAAACACGATGCCCAGGCTCTGACCAACAAGATCGAAGCCGAGGCAAATCTCGCCGGGGAGAAGAAGGCCAGGGATATTTTGCTGGCTTCCATCCAGCGTCTTGCCACGGAGGTAACCGGAGAAGTTACCGTTGCTTCGGTAAGTCTCCCCAACGAGGAGATGAAGGGCCGGATCATAGGGCGGGAGGGGCGGAATATCCGCACTCTGGAGACGCTCACCGGGGTGGATATCATCATTGACGATACTCCCGAAGCGGTGGTTATCTCCTGTTTTGATCCGGTACGCCGGGAAATCGCCAAGGTGGCTCTTGAACGGCTTATTACCGACGGGCGTATTCATCCTGCCAGAATCGAAGAGATTGTTACCAAGGTCAGCAAGGACATTTCCCAGAAGATCTTTGAGGAAGGTGAAAAAGTTCTCTTCGATCTGGGGATCCATAACATCAAACAGGACGGTATCCGGGCGCTGGGGCGGCTTTACTTCCGTACCAGCTACGGTCAGAACGTGCTGTCCCATTCCAAAGAGGTGGCTGTTATCGCGGGAATTCTTGCCGCGGAGACAGGCGCAAACCGGGATATTGCCAAACGGGCCGCTCTGCTTCACGACATCGGCAAGGGTGTGGAAAGCGATTCGGACCTGAACCATGCGGAAATCGGCATGGACATGGCCCGGAAGATGGGGGAGGATCCCCGGATTATCAACGCGATCGGGAGCCACCACAACGACATGGAGCCTTCCTGCATTGAGTCGGTACTGGTTCAGATTGCCGATGCGATCAGCGCGGCGCGGCCGGGAGCCCGGCGGGAAACGCTCGATAATTACGCCAAACGGCTCAAAAATTTGGAAAATATCGCCACGGGCTTTACCGGAGTGGACAAGGCTTTTGCCATCCAGGCAGGCAGGGAACTGCGCATCATCGTAAACAACGATGCGGTTACCGAGGATCAGAGCCGGGAACTGGCAAAAGATATTGCCAAAAAAATCGAAAACGATCTCCGTTATCCGGGGCGAATTAAGATCACCATCATCCGGGAAACCAGGATAGTGGAATACGCCCGTTAATACGACCCTTAGCCGGCAGTTTTTTTGCCGGCTTCCTCTTCATCCTGGATCTTAAGGAGCAGTTCAATCTGACGGAAAATAAAATCCCGATAGTGGGGGGAAAGTTCCTTGTAGAGATTGAGCAGCCGTGAGAATTTGGGATCTTCCTCCTTAAAAAACATTTCCCCATGACCGGTTCTCAGCCAGTCTTCGTTCACCGAAAAGGAAGAGCAGATAAGCTTTATGATCCGGTTATTGACCGTGCGTTTTTCTGTCTCCACTCCCGCCAAGTAACCTGAAGACAGGGAAATAACTCGCGAAAAATTGGCTTGGGTCATACCCAGAACGCCCCGAAGAAGCTTGATGCGATAGTTGGTGGTTTCAGGTTTTAACTCGTTCATTCTAACTAAAATACCAGACTATGGGCAATATGTCAAAGCCGTTTTGTAAAAATGGGGAGAATTTTCCGAAAATCTGATAAATTCTATAATTCTTTAGATAATGCCGGGAGATTTAACGATCTGCCTGAAACAGGGCCGGCAGTATACTATTGCCATAATATCTTGATAAGATATCCCAAGTTTCATGTTTGGGCAGATTCAATTGTCAAAAGGCAGGTTTGTATGGCGTGTGTGCGGGCCCTGATGATCGGCGACGTGATGGGGGAACCGGGTCTTAAGGTTCTGGAGCAGCAGTTTCCTCTGCTTATAAAGAAATATAAAGCGGATTTTAGCGTTGTAAACGGAGAAAATGCCGCCGCTGGCTTCGGTATGACCGAAGATGTACTCCGGCGGATCATTGCCGCCGGGGCCGATGTGGTTAGTTCCGGAAACCATGTCTGGGAAAAGCGGGATTTTTGGCCTGTCATGGAGAGAGAAGAGCGTCTTCTCCGTCCGGCCAACTATCCTGAGGGGGCCGCGGGGCGGGGTTCCGTGCTGGTGGAAAAGGCGGGTATTGTCTGGCATGTGATAAATCTCCAGGGCCGGGAACTGATGGGCAATATCGATTGTCCTTTCAAATGTTTCGACAAGCTTTACCGGAAAGATTCATCCGTCACGCTGGTGGATTTCCATGCGGAAACGACCGGGGAAAAGGAGGCTCTGGCCTACTACCTTGACGGCCGGGCCGCCGTTGTGGCGGGAACTCATAGCCATATCCAGACTGCCGATGAACGGCTCCTGCCCCGGGGAACGGCCTATATCAGCGATCTGGGCATGACCGGGGTTCAGAATGAAGTAATCGGCATGGATTTCCGTATTTGTCTGGACAGAGCCCGGAAACAGATTCTTTATAAGATGGAATGTGCCGAAAATACCGGAGAAATAAGAGGTATTACGGTGGAAATTGAAGGAGAGACAGGAAAGGCTCTTTCGATCCGGCGGATCGGTTCTTCTCCCGCAGTCTGAGCATGAAGCGGAAATGGATTGAGTTTAGTACGCCGCCGACCGCTTAAAGAATCCGATGAAGTCAATTTCCGCTCATCATAGATTATCCCGCCCGACAGGACTTCCGATCCAGATGCCTTCCCCCAGGTAGTCTATTCTCCTGCCTTCGATTAGAATCTGTACATCTTTGACATTTGGAAATTCCGTAGCAGTCCATACAATCTGTCTGAGCTGGGCGGCATAGCCTTCAACGCCATAGGTGTTAAAGAGAAACTCGTCATTAAAGCTGATATAGGCGGTACTCCCCTGAACGGTAAGGGTAAGGATACGGCTTCCTTCGGGAACGAGACTTACTATGCCCCGGCGTTTTTCTTCCGCGCTGGGGCCTGCCAGAAGGGCTTTAAGGGTATCCAGCATGGGGGAATCTGAAACAGGAATCTTTCGTACAGCGGAACTGCGCAGAATGGCGCCATCGTTATCCACATGGGTAAAATAGATGGTTCTCTCCCTGACCGCGGTCTGGGGCTGTTGAACGGGAGCCGGCCGGGCAGGAGCAGGTTTAGCCGCAGGGGTATTTTCCGCAGGCGGAACGGTTTTTTCAGGTTTGGATGGAGCCGGTTCGTCCTTTTTTTCGGGAGGGGACTGCAGCGTCAGCTCTTCGGGAGCTTCAGGCGGCTGTGGGGGAGGGGTCTCTTCTTCCGGCTCCGCTTCCCCGTTTTTCAGGGGCCCTGTAAGAAAAGGTATCTCAATGTTGTTCTGCCTGAGATTTTCCCGGATGGTTTCCTGCTTGATAAAAAAAACACCGGCGATCATGATAAAAAAAGCTATCCAGAAAAGCACCGCCAAAGAAATTTTTCGGCCCGGAGAGGATTTTACAGACTTTTTTCTGGTATCTTTTTTACGGGGCGCCACGTTACAATGATACTTTATCCGGGGCCGGCAGGCAAGTGATACGCGAATTGACAGGCCTGCGGAAAGAAGGGATACTTGAACTTGTTCCAAAACTTAAGTTTTTTTCGGAACAAGCTTTTATGAAATGATTAAGAAAAATGCCGCAGGGACAGTGCTATGCGCTGTTGTCTTTCTGACTTTCCTTCATGTGCCGCTCTGGCCTGAAGAGGCTGCAGGGAAACCCGATTCTGCAATTTCTGATTCTACCACGGTGAACCTTACCGTATCCAGCCTTCCGGAAGCGGCGCTGGGCATAACGGAAAAACTGAGTATCCCCTTTCTGCGGGGAGACAGTCCCCTGACCGAGGGGAACAATCTCAGCGCCTCTTTTACCGCGGAATTTACTCCGGTTTCGATCAACGGCTATGCGGAATTTGTCTGGACTCCGCTTGCCTTCCTGCAGTTTGTTTCAGGCGGCCGGGCGGGTTCAGGCTGGAACATAGAGCTTTTCGGGAGCGATGTGCGGGGCATTGGCATCAATCGCCGCCGGGCCGATGGTACTGCCTGGACGGATGCGGAAGCCTTCGGCGGCCTTACCTGGATGGTCAAAGCCGGCGCGGTATTCCAGTTTGACGCGGCCGCTCTCTTTCCCGGCGACTGGAACCATGTTGTATTCCGGCTTTACCAGGAACTCAACTTCTCCTCGTTTTCCTCCGCCAAAGCAGGGGAATCCTGGTACTATGCCAACGATTTTGGCGAAAACCGGAACGGTCAGAATTACTATGCATCGTATCTTTTCGGCTACCAGATGCCGCGTAAACCCCTTTTCCTTGACACGGCGGCCCTCATGGCGGAACAGTACCGCTTTCTCTACCATGTGCCGGGCGGAGACGTATGGGGCGACGATCTTGACCGCTGGGTGTTTTCCGCTCTCTTTAACTTCAGCTTTACCGGCTGGTTCAGCACCGCCCTTATCACTCAGGTGAGAACCATGAGGAATTTCAGCAGCAATACTGCGGATCTGGAATTCTATCAGGATCGCCGCGTGGCGGACGGTAATCCCCTGGGGCTGGAGTTCTACCGGGTAGCGGCAATATTCAGCTTCAGCCTGAGATAGCCGGGGCTGTTTCAAAATGAAGAATCCAGGGGCAAGCCCCTGGGTATGAAGGCCGCCTGCGAATCAAGGATTTTTTAAAATTTCAGGACAGTCCCTGGCCCTGCGGGCGAGCAGAAACAGCAGATCCGAAAGACGGTTTATGTATGACAGTATCTCTGCCTCTATTCCCTCGGCCCTGTCAAGGCTTACGAGCCGTCTTTCAAGCCGGCGGCACACTGTCCTGCATACATGGAAGGCTGCGTCCTGCCGGGAACTGCCGGGCATTATGAATGAGTCCAGCGGAGGGAGTCCGGTTTCCAGTTCCGCAATGAGTTTTTCAATATTTTTCAGCGCAGGGGCCAGGGCTTCTCCGCTTTGATAGCCCGGCAGGGCAAGCGCGGAGGCAAGCGCGGAAAGATCCTTCTGCAGTCCCGCTATAAGTTGCCCCACATCCGTAAGGGAACGGGCCAGGCCCAGAAAAGCGACAAGCTCATCCAGTTCCCCCAGACATTCAATGCGGAGACTGTCCTTACCCAGCCTGTTGCCGTCAGCCAGATCGGTAGTACCGCCGTCCCCGCTTTTTGTACTGATGCTCACTCCGTTTTTCTCTCCCCCAGACTGTCCATAAAGGCCGCAAGATTACTGACATCTTTAAAGAAACCATGGAAGAAACCGTTTCCTCCACCCCCACGGCCGTCCAGGCTCTCCAATTTTTTGCCGAACAGGGCATTGAGATCCTTGCCTGCATCCCGGGTAAAGACGGCAAATTTCAGGTCTGTTTTCGAGGCCAGCACATAGAGGCTTCTGTTCTTTTGCCGCGCGGCATTGCCTATACGGAGCAGTTCTTCCATGCTCTTGTCATCATAACTCTTTGCAATTATTGCAGTGTCGGAACCATCCGCCCCGGCGGCAAGCAGGACGGCTTCGTTTTCCGCAACGATTTCTTCCAGTTTACCCAGGCGCTTTTCCAGCCGGGCGTTTTTTTCAAGCTGGATCAACGCCGCTTCGCCTGTTTCGTGTAAGGGCGCCTTGAAAGCCCGGCTTACGGTCAAGGCATTTTTTCTGAGAAGCCGGCTCTCTTTAAGGCAGCGGCGGCCCGCAATAAAACTGACACGGGTCATGCCCTTGTACTTCTCGGCTCCCAGGATACGGAGCATGCCGATTTGTCCGGTGGAGGCGCAGTGGGTACCGCAGCAGGGTGAAAAGTCATTGCCTTCGATCTCCACTACCCTGATCGCATCCTCCCCCTCAGGCGGCGCCTTGCGCAGGGGGAAACGTGAAATATCCTCCGGAGGACAAAGGTGGATGATTACGGAGTGATTTTCTTCAATGGCGTCCATCACCGCGTCTTCCACTGCAAGCAGAGTCTCCTCGCTTAAAACAGGGCTGTCCACATCAATGGTGCATATCTCTTCCCCCAGGCGCATGGAAACGGTAGCTTTTCCCGCGATCCTCAGTATTGTTCCCGAAAGGAGATGCTGGGCCGTATGGCAAACGGTATAGTCCCGGCGGCGGCGCAGATCAAGCAGACATTCTACAGGCCCCGGCTTGAGCCGCCGGGCGTCTTTCGCGCTGACAATATGAAGAATCTCTTCTCCTTCTTCACGGACATCCAGCAGGGCCGCCCCCTGAATGCTTCCCCGGTCGGCGCTCTGGCCGCCGCCTTCCGGATAGAATATGCTTCTATCCAGAACGAGGGCTGCCTCCTGTTCTCCGGTACGCCGGATCTCCGTTATTTCCGCATTGTAAGGGTTTGCAGAAAAATATTCATAGTACAGTTTGTCGGTTTTCATTGAGATCACTATACTTGAAAAGTGGTATTATGTCATGGCCGCCATAGATGTTTTCTTCAATTTGTTGTAATATGAGCCTGTTCCAAAACTAACCGGATTTTGAAACCGGTCCGGAGAAATAGATTTTATGAAATGCACAATCTCCCCTTTTGTAAAGGTTGCCCTGAAACAGTGGATTGGGAATTAATCAATGCGTAACAGATTAACTGACGAACTCGCAGTCTGCGGCCTGAATGCCGTAAAAGCCCTGGGGGAGTACCACCCGGAACGGATAAACCGTCTTTTTTTGCGGGAGGAACAGCTTAGAGTCTTTAGTCAGACCTGCAGGAAGCTTGCGGAATGGAAACGCCCATACAAGATCTGCGAAGATGAAGAACTGGAACGGCTCTGTAAATCTTCCCGGCACCAGGGTGTAGTGGCAATGATGCTTCAGCCTGAAGTGGAAGGGGCAGACGAAGAGGATCTGGACACATGGGCAGCGGGGAAAACGGGACTTATTCTGCATAATATAGGCAACGATCACAATCTGGGAGCAATAATACGTTCCGCCGCCTTTTTTGATGTTTCTTATGCTGTCATCAGCGAAAGCGAGAGAGAATCACTGTTGACCACCAGCGCCTACCGTGTCGCCGAAGGGGGTATGGAGCATGTCTGTTTCCGCCGGGTACAGAGTACCGCAGCCTTTCTAAAAGCGGCATCAAAACGAATCATTACCGTTGGTACGGATATCAGGGCCCGGCAGCGGATAGGAGATCTGCCCCTTATACTGACAGAAGAGGCAAAAAAAACCAAATACGGCGGAAAAACACAGGCTCAGGGGTCGAGGCCGGGTATTGCACTGGTATTGGGAAACGAAGAGACCGGTCTTTCCGAAGAGATACGAAGCCTCTGTAGTATCCTTGTCCGCATCCCCGGCACGGGCATTGTGGAGAGTCTCAATGTTGCCCAGGCGGCCGCACTATTCATGCACAGCCTTTACGAATTTTCATGACACATTCGGCATGGCAGGCATTCTGCAAATTCCGTCGTAAATTCAGGAATCTCTGCGAAAAAACCGCCGCCGAAATACCCCGCTTAAAGGATCTGCAGCAGCGCATGGCGGAAACAAGGCAGGGGCCGGCCTACACCGTTGATACTCCGGTTGTATACAACGAAACTCTGGACAGCGTTACTAAAACAGACGAGATAAAACTAATTCTGGTAGCCGATAATCCCGGCAGAAAGGAACAGGCTCTGGAAAACCGGCGTTATCTTGTAGGCCCTTCGGGAAAACTGGCGGAAAAATTTTTCCGGGAGAACCCTGTTTTGGGCATTGATTTCAGGAAAAATGTCATAATTCTCAACAAAACGCCCATTCACACTCCCCGGACAGGAGAATTGCGGGAGCTTTGCCGCGCGGGAGGCCCGGAACTGCAGGCGCTTGTTGAAGCAACACAAAAGAAGATGGTAGATCTCCTGCAGGAATGCTACTATGGACTTTCAAAGGATCTTGAAAAAAACCTTCCTGTCTGGATTACAGGCTATTCGGAGATGAAAGAAGGCGGTATTTTTGCGGTCTATACCGAATCCCTGAAGGCTGCGTCTCCCGGATTGAAAGAATCCCTGTTTCTGTACCGTCATTTTTCCATGAATCAGTTTACCATTGACCTTGCGCGGCAGCGTAAAAAGGGAGAATCTCTGCAAAACTGTCTTGACAGGATTGGTCTGGCCTACCGTCTGAGAATAGTGGGTGTATAAGAGCGCCGCACAAACTATCTGTCATCAAGTCAGGAAGTGTTTCGAACGGAAACCGGTGCAAAATGCAATAAAGTGTTAATTTTTCTTTAATATACCCACATTACCCGCAAATTTCTCTTGCCATAGTTATAATAACAGTATATACTTTTTATAAATCAATTCTTAAGGAGTTCATTTATGGCAAAGCAAAGTCAAAGTATTCAGATTCCCAATGTCGTTCTCAAATCCTGCATCGATCAGTACGGGCTTTCCCCGGCAAAGGTAGCTGCAGACATCACCTTGAGCCAGTCGTCAATTCGGCAGCTCATCAACAACAAGATGAAGATCTCGATCCCCATCGCACTGAGGCTGTCAAAGTATTTTGGCAAGACTCCCGAATACTGGATCGATCTGCAGAACAAGTATGATATTGCGGAAGCCGCCAAGGATTCAAAACTTTCCGCGGTTCTCAAAGCCATCTCTCCGGCCAAGAAGGTTGAAAAACCCGCCAAGAAAGCTGCTGCCCCCAAGAAAGCCGCCGCCCCCAAAAAAGCGGCTAAAGATCCTGCCAGGAAAGCTAAGCCTGCCGCTAAAGCGCCCGCCGCCAGGAAAGACAAGGCGGCTGCTGCCAAAGCGCCCGCCAAACGCGGCCGCAAGCCTGCCGCTTCCAAGGCCAAGTAAGGAACATCAAGACTGTCCTGAAAATTAGTTTTGGAATGAGTTCAAGTTTTAAGGGGGATTTTGACCTGGTTCAGTGTCAAAGTCCCTTTTTGCATTAGATCTAAACACGGAAAAGATTTAAGAACCCGCACGAATGGTACAGACACTAATTCTTTTGCTTTACCGTTCAGGGCTTATTGTCCTGTTAAAAAAAGCCGTTAAGGACCGGTGCATCATGTATACATCGCTTTTGGCAGCGGCTTCGCAGGGAGAGTGCATGGAAAGAATTGGTACACCAAGGTCGATTGAATGCATGCCGAATTCCGCAAGATAATGGGCCAGGGTGCCGCTTTCTTCACATCCTACCCTTCCTCCCTCACCTGTCTGCCAGAGTATTTCCGCATCGTCAAGAATTTTCCGCAGAGCCGCTGTTGTTTCCGCGGAGGCTTCGTTGGTGTTTTCTTTGCCCTCCCTGCCCCAGTAACGGAAAAGGATCACCCCATCGCCCAGCCGGGCTTCTTTTCCCTGGGGATCAAGGACTTCGCCGTAGAGAGGGTGCCACGCGGTGTTCACATCCGCGGAGATACAGAAGGAAGGGGGCAGTATCTTCCGTGCCGGGATGCCTTCTCTCTCCCCCAGATCTTCAATAAAATTACTGAAGTATGGGGAACGCATGCCTGTGGCCCCCATGGAACCTGTTTCTTCCTTGTCCGCCAGGATCACGCAGGATGAATATTCGCGCTGTTCCGGAGAGAAGAGGCTTGTCAGGGCCGGGTATGCACAAACCTTGTCGTCCTGGCCGTATGCGGCAATCATGCTCCGGTCAAGACCCAGTTCTCTGGCCCTGAAGGCGGGAAGCGCCGAAAGTTCCGCGGAAACAAGGTCTGCTTCTTCAAGGCCGTACTTTTCCCTGAGTATGCGGAGCAGATTGCGTTTTATGTCCCCTTCCGCGGAATGTTCCGGGTCTTGACGAAGGGTTCCCGCAAGCAGATCCAGATCGTCGGCACCGACAAGATCCCTTGCGCAACCTTCCATCTGTTTTTTTGAAAGGTGGGGGAGCAGATCCGCAATGAGGAACACCGGATCCGCGGGATCTTCCCCGATACGGAGTTCTACGGTTCTGCCGTCCTTGCAGACAAGCGTCCCGTGAAGGGCAAGAGGTATACCTGTCCACTGGTAGGGCTTTATCATGCCGTAGTAGTGGGTGTCGAGGAAGGCGAGGCCTCCGCTCTCGTAGAGAGGCTGCATCTTGAGATCCAGCCGGGGCGAATCAAGATGGGAAGCCGCGATGGAGATTCCTTCGCTTAGAGGCCGCTTTCCCCGCACAAAGAGAATCAGGACCTTGCCCCGGTGATTGACATAGATCCTTTCGCCCGGTTTGAGGGGAGTCCCGGTGTTCTCCAGGGGAACAAAGCCCTGTTTTTTTGCCAGGGCAACGGAGGCCTTTACCGCTTCACGTTCGGTTTTTGCGGCGTCCAGGAATCCCATATACCCCGAACAGTATTCATCTATAGTTTCTCTGTCTGTACTCATTCTGTCATACCTCGAAAATGCTTCTGGCTATGGGCATTCTTCTTCCCATACCGAAGGCCCTGTACGACACCTTGAGTACCGGTGGAGCCTGACGGCGCTTGAATTCCGCTCTGGCAACAGTTTTGATGATGCGCCCTGCCAGTTCCCCATCCCAGCCTTTTGCGGCTATCTCATCCTTTGAAAGGTTTTCGTAGAGATACAAACGGAGAATTTCGTCCAGTATCTCGTATGGCGGAAGACTGTCCTGATCCTTTTGATTGGGCCTCAATTCCGCGGAAGGCGGCTTGTCGATAATCGCGCGGGGGATAATTTCTTTCCCCTCCGCTTCAATGTAACGTTCATTGATCCTGCGGCAGAGGGCAAAAACTTCGGTTTTGAATAAATCCCCGATGGGCCCCAGCGCACCGTTCATGTCTCCGTAGAGAGTACAGTAACCCATGGCAAGTTCACTCTTGTTGCCTGTAGTGAGCGCCATGGAATTGAATTTGTTGGAGAAGGCCATGAGGAGCGTTCCCCGTATCCGGGCCTGAAGATTCTCCTCGGCAACGTCAAAGGGCCTGCCTTCAAAGACAGCTTCCAGTGTTGACTGAAACGCGGTAAAGCATTGCTCAATGGGAAGGGTTTCGCAGCGGCAGCCCAGGTTTTCCGCCAGTTCCTGTGCATCATCCCTGGAGCCCCGGGAAGAAAACCGTGAAGGCATGCTGAAACAGATAATATTTTCACTGCCCGCCGCTTTTACTCCCAGATATGCCACCAGTGCGGAATCAATGCCGCCGGAAAGCGCCAGGTGGGCCTTTTTGAAGCCGCATTTTACCATGTAGTCCCTGATTCCCATGACAAGGCCTTCTTCAAGAACATCAAGTTCCTTCCGGGTCAGCGCCACCTTGAAAGGATCGGTATCACCGGCGTCCGGCCCGGTTGAAAGTACAGGAGGGAAATCTTTACCCTCATGCGCAGATTCGATTGAGGTTTCGTAAATGACAAGATCCTCCTCAAAGGACTTTGCCATTACCAGTACCGGATAATCCGCACCGCTTGCGGATTCGGCGGCTTTGGGCCCGGGTTCTATGACAAAGGATCTGCCGTCAAAGAGAATCTGATCGTTAGCCCCGACAGCGTTAATGTACACAAGGGGAATATTGCCCCTCATGCTGATCCGTTCCGCCAGGGCCCGGCGGACTTTAAGTTTTCCCGCAACATAGGGAGAGGCCGACGGTACGCAGAGGAGATCTATGCCGGTATCCAGGAGTTCTCCCACCGGATCCCGAAGATAACTGGTACCGGGAATGTCTGTCTCCCGCCACACATCCTCGCAAATGGCAAACCCGATACGCCTGCCCTTGAATTCAAATACCCTCCATTCACGGGAAGGTTCAAAATTCCTCGCTTCATCAAAGACATCATAGGTGGGGAGCAGAGTCTTTATCTGCTGAAAGGCCAGCGCCCCCCGGCGAATCACCCCGTACACATTCACTAGGCTCTTTCCCCGGGCGTATGGATTACGGTTGACAAAACCCAACCCCACCGCCAGTTCCGCGCACTCGTGATCTTCCGCCAGTTCCTGCTGAAGTATATGAACACTTCTGATATTGAGTTCCACAAAACGATCCTGATCCAGAAGATCCATGGGCGGGTAACCGCAGACCGCCAGTTCGGGAAAAAGCGCCAGTTCCGCCCCCTCCGCAGCCGCCCTGTGGGAATAATCGAGGATCTTTTTCATATTGCCGTTAAAGTCGCCGATGGTGGAATTTATCTGACAGATGGATATTTTCATAATGAGATACTAAAGAGCCTTGCCCAAAATGTCAAATTATCTCATATCGACTATACAAAACCGTCGATTTGTCGATAATAGGGTAAAGTATTTGTTGATTTTGCGGAGTTTTAGTGACTGCAATTCAAAAGGCGGCCTTAAGCCTCTTAATATCCGTTTTTCTCTTTGCCGGTTTCACGGTATTGGCTTTCTCCGGGTTGTTTGATCTGATAGAAACCCGCTTTTACAATCCTTCCATCGTCCGGTCTCTCACTAATGAAGTTGAAAAAGATGCTAAAACCGCCGACAGCTTTTTCGGCAGCCTGACCGAACGTTTTGCCGCTACACTTTCGGAACCGGCAGTCCAGCGGAGTTTCCTCCCCAATCAGAGCGGGCAGGATATTCTGGAGCGGAGCCGGGTCTACGGAGTGCTGATGGAAGAGCTGGGAGGCCTGCAATCTGTCCGTTTTGTGGATTCCGGTGGTATCCGTATCCATTTTTCCACATCCCCGCGTGATATTTTCGACCAGAATGGACTTTCCATAGCCTACAGTAACTACGATGATGACCCGGACAGTCTTCCCTATACAACAGTGGCGGTTCCGGCCCTGGGCGAAGATCGTATCATTCTGGATGAAGGCGGAGACCGTATCATCTTTGCCCATCCCTTTTACGATTCCCTTGATGTGTACCGCGGAACGGCAGTTTTTACCCTTTCCGTCCGGGCGGTTGCCGAATGGCTGATAAACGAGAGCCGGATCAATGTTGGTGAAGATGTAACGATCATTTCCAATCCGCCGGGCATGGTTTCCCGGATTCCCGGTTCCGCAAAGAGCGCCCTGCTTCCCATGATTTCCGGTATATGGGCGGAAGGCTACCTCAGCCTGAGCCCCCTGGATTCGGCCGCTTCCGGGGTTTCCATGGCCCTAATCTCCGCCAGAACCAGCCAGGGGATCTTCGTAGGCCGTCTTGTGAATGAGAGCAGCTTCGAATTTCCCGATGCCATGAAGGTGATCCTTCTGGTTTCTACCTTTATAACCCTCTACCTTGTCATTTTCCTCATTTTCAACCTCCGCCAGGATACCATGACGGTGATTCAAAACAGGCTCAAGAGTCTGCAGATATCCCTTATTGAGCAGTATTATGACCGGAAGGGGGATGTAGACTGGAACAACTGGAGCCGGGAACTGGAACAGCGCCGGGACGATGTACGGGCCGAGGTCAAACGGGGAATCCGTATTTCCAGGGGCAGCAAACGTTCCGAAGAAAATATTGATACCCTTATCGACAAGTCCTGGGATGAACTGCTTTCGGTTATCGGAGGCCGCCGCAGGGAAACTGCTGTCCTGGATGAAGAAAAACTCCAGGGCATCCTTAACCGGATTCTCCAGTCCGTACCCCCCACTCTTCCCGCTCCGGCTGTCCAGGCTCAAGCTCCTGTTCAAGCCGCGGAAGAGGAAGTTGAGGAACTGGGTGATGCTGAAGAGCTTGAAGATCTTGAGGAAGTTGAGCCCGCCGAAGAGGTTGAAGACGTGGAAGAAGTTGAAGATGCTGAAACGGTTGAAGAACTGGAAGAGGTTGAAGACGCTGAAGTAGTTGAAGATGCCGAAGAGGTTAAAGACGTGGAAGAGGTCGAGGCTGCGGAAGTAGTTGAAGACGTGGAAGAAGTTGAGCCTGCCGAAGAAGTTGAAGAACCGGAAGATGTTGCCGAAGCCGTGGAAGCGGTTCCTGAATCTGCCGGGCCTCCCAATGTGGATGAAGTTCCCATTATTGATGTGGATAGCATCGCCGCCGAAGGCGCCTTTATCCCCGGTGAAAGCCCCGCTCCTCCTCTTCCGGCAGATGTGGCCGGGCCCGGGGCCGTAGATGGAGATGATGTAGAGGAACTTGAAGAGCTTGAAGAAATCGAAGGCGCCGAACCTCTTGAAGAGCTTGCCGAAGAAGTTCCGGGTTCAGTTCCTCTTTCTCCTTCCCATGATAATCTTGCGGATCTGACCAGCAAGATAGAATTTACCCCTCTGCCGGAAAGCAATGAAACGGAAGAAGCCCTGGATATTGAAATGGAGATTGTTTCTCCCTTTGTAACTATGCTCTCCGATTTTTCGGGTGAGGAAGATGAAGAAATGCTCTTGCCGGTAGAGGTGCCTGACGAATCGGAAGCGGCGATCGAAATATCGGGAGAAGAAGAGGAAGTGGCAGCGTCCGAAGATGCTTATTCCCCTCCCGCAGATACAAAAGACGAAGAAAGCCCCAGATCCGAAAACGAAAAAAAAAAATCAGAAGACTAAAAAGTAACAATAGATCGGAAACCTCCCGGGGACTTCCCATAATGTACAGGCCTTTCAGTATTGCGGCCTCCTCTCCGATTGATGTTCTGGAGGCGGAAGTAATTCAGGAAAAAGACGGAGTTCACTATATCAGCGATTCTGTACTGGAGGCTTCTTCTTCGCGGAATCTGAATTCTGATTTCAAAAATCTTGTTGATTCGGTTATTCGGTTCTGAGGCCCGGCTGTGGCTCCCAAAGACGCAACAATTTGATATACTATTCAGGTTATGGCTATTGACCCTTCAAATCCCCTGATCGTCCAGAGTGACCGGACTCTTCTCCTTGATGTGCATGCTCCCCGGGCAGAGGAAGGCAGGGAAGCGATCATGCCGTTTGCGGAACTGGAAAAGTCCCCCGAACACATGCATACCTACAGAATCAGTCCGCTTTCTCTCTGGAATGCAGCCAGCGCAGGCTTCAAGCCGGAGGATATCGGCGGGGCACTGGAAGAGTTTACCCGCTATCCCATTCCCCGGGGGATTCTGGAAGGTTTTGCCGATACCATGTCCCGTTACGGCAAGATCCGTATGCGTTCCGATAATGGGGATAATTTGTTTCTGGAGTGTGAAGACGGGGCAATACTGGCGGAAATTGCAGCTTCACAGTCTCTGGAAAAGTATCTGCAGAAAAGCGGGAAGGGTTTCAGGGTGAAGCTTACCGACCGGGGAACGGTCAAGCGGGAATTGATCCGTCTTGGCTGGCCTGTCAAGGATGAGGCTTCCTTTGTTCAGGGTGACAAGCTGGAATTCTCCTTTCGTAATACCACCATGTCGGGGCTGCCTTTTACAGTCCGGGATTACCAGGAGGAAGCGGCCCGTGCGGTTCAGGGTAACGGAGGGCCCGGTACCGGTTACGGAGTGGTGGTACTACCCTGTGGTTCGGGCAAAACCATCGTGGGAATGCTCCTCATGAATATGCTCAAGACCAATACCCTCATTTTAACCACCAATGTAGCGGCAACACATCAGTGGATCGACGAACTGCTGGACAAGACGGATCTCAAGGCCGAAGATCTGGCCGAATATTCAGGCGACCGCAAGGCTATTTCCCCGGTAACCATTGCTACCTATCAGATCATCACATGGCGTCCCCGCCGGGTGGATACTTCCACGGAAGACGGGCAGGCTGAATTTCCCCATTTCAAACTGTTCAGGGAACGGGCCTGGGGTCTCATTATTTATGATGAGGTACACCTGCTTCCCGCTCCGATCTTCCGGGTAACCGCAGAACTGCAGGCGGTACGGCGTCTGGGCTTGACCGCTACGCTCATCCGGGAGGATGGCAACGAGGATGCTGTCTTTAGCCTTGTGGGGCCCAAGCGCTACGATGTGCCCTGGAAAGACATTGAGGCAAAAGGCTGGATTGCCGAAGCCCTCTGTATGGAGATCCGGCTGGATCTGCCGGAGGATCTCAAGATCCCCTATGCCGTGGCGGCGCCCCGGGAAAAGTACCGTATTGCCAGCGAAAATCCCCTCAAGGAGAAGATAGCATTTCAGCTTATCGAAAATCATGGGGAAGATCAGATTCTGGTGATTGGTCAGTATATTTCCCAGCTTGAGTCTTTTGCGCGGCTTCTCAAGGTTCCTCTGATCACCGGGAAAACCCCCAATCCGGAACGGGAGCGGATCTACGGAGCCTTCAGGCGGGGAGAGATTCGGGTGATAGTGGTTTCAAAGGTAGCAAACTTTGCAATAGATCTCCCCGACGCATCCATGGCAATTCAGATTTCAGGTTCCTTCGGTTCCCGGCAGGAAGAGGCTCAACGTCTGGGGCGGATTTTGCGTCCCAAGGCCCGGAATTCCTGGTTTTTTACTCTGGTATCCCGTTACACCGTGGAGGAAGACTTTGCCGCCAACCGGCAGAAATTTCTCGCGGAGCAGGGCTATAAGTACAGCATCCGCCACTGGGGTTTTGAATGAGCGCCTTCAAGTCCACCGGAGACTGGAAATCCGCCCTGCTTACGCTTCATGAAGGAGCCTTCTTTGAACTGATGCGTTCGGTTTTCGGGAAGATTGAAACCCCCTTTAACAAACAGCGGCTGGTAGAGGATCTGGCGGCTTTTCTTTCCCGGCCCGACATTCAGGAAACGATAGGCGCCTACATCGGCGAGGAAGAAGCCCTGCTTATTGCCGCGGTGGGTCTCCTCGACTTTCCCCGGCCCGAAGATCTGGACAGCTTTTTTGACGGCGACTTTAGTTTTTCCCGGCTTCAGGATCTAATCCTCAACCTGGAGGAGCGTTTTATCTTCTATCGTTTCCGGGATGAAGGGATAAGCCGGCTGGCCCTGAATCCGGTTCTGGAAAAAATTCTCAGGCCCTGGGTGGAAAATTACAGCATCCTTTTCCCCGCCGGGCAGCCGGATGCGGAAACAGTACAGGAGGATCTGCCCTTCCTTGCGGCCCCCGGAGTCCTGGCAGGTTTTATAGCCTATGTACGGGAAGATCCCCATTTTTTCAAAACCGAAGGAGAATTCCGCAAACTGGTCTTTGAAAGGCTCTCCGGGATTTTTCCCGGTCTTTCCGTAGAATCCCTGTATACGACAGTTTTTCTGCTGGGCCTCCTCCGCCGGGCCGGAGGGGATCTCTATCCCGACGAAAAGCGGCTTTCCGCATTTGCCCTCCTTGAAGAAACAGACCGGAAGCTCTACCTTGCCGCCGCGGCTTCCCTGGGGAAAAACCTCAAGACCGATGGCAGTTTTGAACCTGAGTATCTATACCGCGGCAGAATACGTTCACTGGCGCTGCTTTTGGATCGTTTGCTTTCTACGTTTGAGGAAGAAAGGCTCTACCCCCTCAAGACATTGAAGCGCAAGTGGTTTATATGCGAAAAGAAAGCGGAAAACCGCAGGGAATTGCCCGGCTTTGACAGTATCCTTGACTCCCTTCTTATGGCAGGATTCCTCTCTCCGCAGGAATCGGGATTCCGGTTTTACAGGAATCGTACCGAAAAACATGATGAGCGTATCGTCTTTGATTCTCCTCTTTCATTTGTGCTTTACCCCGGAGTCTCAATGGCAGATGCCCTGAAACTGGCTTCCTTCTGCGGTATTGTCGAAAGCGGCCCGGTTTCCCGTTTTAAGCTTGACAGGGAATCCGCGCTCCGGGGTTTTAACCGGGGCATGGAAGCGGAAGCCATGATAGAACTTCTGGGCCGTCTTTCCGGGAACCGTCTGGACGAAAGTCTCATCTGGAATCTTAAGGACTGGGAACGCCGCAGCGCGGAGGTTTCACTCTATCAGGGAGTGGTGCTCAGGCTTTCCGGAGAGCGGCAATATCTTGCGGAAACAGGGCCTCTGTCATCCTTTGTGGCAAAGACACTGGCGCCGGGTATCTACCTTCTCCGGGATGACCTCGAGGGAAGGATGGGCATTGAGACCGCGGCGGAAGCCCTGGCAAAGGCCGGGGTAGATCTGGTTGCCGTACCGGAAATTCAGACGGCGGAACAGCAGGATCTGGCGCGGGAAATTTTTCCTTCCCCGGGGAGCAGAATCCAGGAGCCCGGAGAGGTGTCCCGCGGCGAAGCTGTGCAGGCGGTTCCCCCGCAGGACGGAGAAAAGATAAAGGAAAAGTACCGGTATTCCCTGGAGTGCAAAAAATTTTCCGGGGAACAGCGGGAAGAACTCTTAAAGAGGATAGAGCGGAAGCTTATCATCAGTGAATCCCAGCTTTCGAAGGCTCATTTCACGCCGGAAAAAACCGAGGCTCGCGGTCTTGACTATGCCGGCAAGGCAAATATCCTGAAGCAGGCCATTGTCCTCGGGTCTCTGGTCGAAGTAACCTGGCCTCATCCCGAATTCGGGATCAGCAAAACCCTCGGTTTTCCCGAGGCTTTTGAAAAATCCGGCAGCGACAGCGTGCTGGTACTTAAGCCCCACGGCGGCAGCGGTTCCGGGGGGGAACCGGGCGGAGAAGCTTCCGGTACAGCCCGGTCTGCCCGTGCCCCGGCGGAGGATCCCCACGGCGGCCCTGAATCCTTGAGGATTCCAATTGCGAAGATCAGCCTTTTAAGGCGGATAAAAAAATCAATTTATTCAGATTAACATGGAGTATATTATGCCATTATTACCTTTTTCGAATGTTTCAAATTCCCAGGTTGAATTAAGCCAGATAAAACTTGCGGTGCTTATCGACGCCGATAATACCCGGCCGGCCATAATCGAAGGTCTTCTTGATGAGGTTGCCAAATACGGTGTCGCCAGCGTCAAACGGATCTATGGAGACTGGACAAGCACCAATCTCCGTTCCTGGAAGGATAAACTTCTTGAATATGCTATACAGCCGATTCAGCAGTTTTCCTACACGACAGGAAAGAATGCCACGGATTCCGCCATGATCATTGACGCCATGGATCTTTTGTACAGCGAAAAGCTGGACGGTTTCTGTATTGTTTCAAGCGATTCCGATTTTACCCGGCTTGCGGCCCGCCTCCGGGAAAGCGGCCGGACGGTATACGGCTTTGGGGAAAAGAAGACGCCCCGGGCCTTTGTTTCGGTCTGCGACAAATTTGTCTACACAGAGATCCTGCGGGATCAGCAGGATCTCAATTCCCTGGACGAAGCGGATGAGGACAAGCCCGCGGTAAAGGCCCGCAGGGACTTCAAGGTGGACCGAAAGCTTCTCAAGCTCCTGCGGGACACGGTAGAGGATCTTGCCGATGAATCGGGCTGGGCATACCTTGGAGGTATCGGACAAAAGATAAGCCTTAGATCCAGCGAGTTCGATCCCCGGAACTACGGTTTCAAAAAACTGGGAGATCTCTTCCGCGCGGTAAGCCAGTTTGAAACCGAGGAACGCCCCCAGGAAAACGGCACCGGCCGCCAGGTGTATATCCGCTGGAGAAAACGGAAATGAATGTATTCAACATCATCGGCCCCGTGATGATAGGCCCCTCCAGTTCCCATACGGCAGGAGCAGCGCGTATCGGCAGGGTTGCGTGGAAGATTCTGGGAGAGGATGTTGCAAAAGCCGAAATAGGTCTTGCCGGTTCCTTTGCCCAGACAGGCCGCGGCCACGGCACCGACAGGGCTATTGTTGCGGGGCTCCTCGGCATGTTTCCCGATGATGAACGTATCCCCGGCAGTGTTTCCATTGCCAAAGAGAAGGGTCTTGAATATGTTATTTCGGAGATCAGAATTCCCAAATCACACCCCAACACCGCACGGCTTCATGTAACGGGGACAAGCGGACGTGAGTGCGCTGTCCAGGGAGCCTCGGTAGGGGGCGGCAATATTCTTATTACCGGCGTGAATGAAATGGAAACTTCCTTTACCGGTGCTTCCGACACTCTTATTATCGCTCATCAGGATACTCCCGGCGTCATTGCCGAAGTCGCGACGCTTATGGCTTGGCACGGGATCAACATAGGCAATTTCAGACTGTCCCGGCCCCACAGGGGTTTTCAGGCGGTAATGACCGTGGAGATAGACGGTACTCTGGAAAAAGCGGTAACAGGAAAACTACAGTCCCTGCCCCATATCGACAGCGTGGTATACCTTAAGGCAATTCAGAGCGATTAAGGAGAGAGAGTTGATTGAGTATCATTCCATCGCGGAACTGGTAAAGCTGGCCGAAGAAAAAAAGTGCAGAATCTCCGATGTGGTATTGGAAGATCAGGCCGCGGTCATGGAAAAAACGGCGGAAGAACTGTCCGCCATGATGAAGAACAATCTTGATGTAATGAAAAATGCCGCTGAAAAAGGAAAAGAAGAAGGAATCCGTTCACATTCCGGTCTTTCGGGAGGCGACGGCTTCCGGATGGCCTCCCGTGCGGAGGGGGAGACTCTTTCCGGCCCATTCTGCGCAAAAGCCCTTGCGCGGGCAATTGCCATTGCGGAGTTCAATGCGGCAATGGGAAAGATAGTAGCCGCCCCGACCGCGGGTTCCTGCGGAATCCTCCCCGCGGCCATACTCACCATGATGGAGGAAAAAAAATCCGGCGAAGAAGACGCGCTGATGGCCCTCTTTACCGCAGGGGCCATGGGTATGGTCATTGCCAACGAGGCAAGCCTTGCCGGAGCCGAAGGAGGCTGCATGGCGGAATGTGGAAGCGCGGCGGCAATTGCCGCGGCAGCCCTGACGGAGATGTCCGGCGGCAGTCCCTCCATGGCGGCGGAGGCCTTTGCCATGGCTCTGAAGAATCAGCTTGGCCTGGTGTGCGATCCCGTTGCCGGACTCGTGGAAGTTCCCTGCATCAAGCGGAACGCCGGAGGGATCATGTGCGCCCTGGGAGCCGCGGAAATGGCCCTGGCAGGCATAAAAAGTGTTATCCCCGCCGATGAGGTGATTCTCGCCATGAAAGAAATCGGCGACAGCCTCCCCCAGGCGCTCAGGGAAACGGCCCAAGGCGGCCTTGCGGTAACGCCCACCGGCCTCGCGCTGAAGCGGAAGATATTCGGATAGAGAACATTTGAGAACTATCCCCTCACGTCTACCCGTACTTCCCCTAACATACCTTACACAAAAACGTGGTCGAAACCATGAAACCGGGTACGAAATATTAAAAAGATGGTAGGGAATGGTATTTGAGAGGCCATCCGAGAAGGAATGTTCGGACGGCCCGTGAACAATTATGATTTCGACACGCTCTGCCTTAACAAAAGGTCAAACACATCGGGATCGGGAAGCTTTCGTGTGTTTTGACGGAAAGAATACTCACCGAGATAATGCGGCAGATACTTATCGGATATGGAATGATATATCCCGTAATAGCAGCGCTTGAGTATCGCCCAGTGGCTTTCGATACCGTTTGTATGGATAAGCTCGCTATCCTCAGTCAGACCCGCAACCTACTCATAGCGTCTATGGCAAACGGTGTGGTGACCGTAACGGGGGGCAGATTCAGCGGGCTCTGAATCGCCAAGCAGCGACAGATCAGCTTTTGACGAAACAGGCTTATCGAGAATACTGTAGGCAGGAAACTCATCGGTTATGACAGTGCTTCCCGGAACACAGGTCTTGTCAATCATTTCCTTTAATTGAGAACCCGTCACTCTTTCGCCAAATTCATTAGGGGGCATGATCTGGCTGTAGACGCGCCCGATTTTCGCTCTTTTATACCGGTGCCTATAGTCGCGGAATTTTTTTTGAAGTGCGAATTTTACGGCGAAAAAGCTTCGTAAGGAGTCAGGTAGCCTAAAACCTTGCGAGGTCGATTATTGATTTTGGCAACGATTGTGTCAAACTGTTTTTGGGTAAGAGTGTCAAATGATGTTTTTTTAGGCAGGTACTCGCTGAGGAGGCCTGCATTTCCGTGACTTTTCTGTCGAACATCGAGCGGGGAAACAACTTTCCCCAGGCCAGGACGCTCTGCAACCTCGCCTATGCCCTTAAATGTGAAGTCTGGGAGCTTTTCAAGGGAGAGGGGGCCTCGGAACAAGAACACCCCATCGTCGACCATCTTTCAAAGGACTTCATCAAGCACGTGAACCTGGCTATGGAGATGGTGCACAAGCAGTATAAAAAAACATAAAAATACTACTCTGAGGCGTTTAGGTGGTTATTTTTTGCTGCATTCTTAAGTTATGACAACTCGTTGTCTAGAATCTGGGTTTTATCCCACCGCAATGCTTTTTTGTGAACGCTTGCGATCTTTAATAATTCTACTTGTACAATCTGATATCTTTCCACTAACTGTACTCGGATTAGTTTTGGCTGGACACTTGGCCGCATTGAATACTTTCTTTATCAGACCTTTATCAAAAGGATGTAAATGAGAAGGAACACAGGATCTATAAACCGGCTTCAAACAGTGTCTGATACTGCCAGAAAACAGAGTACCAGTAAGATTATCATCAGGGGTATAATCATCTGGAATTTTGAAATCTTTTTTCTCCTGTTTCCAATTGCAATCTTTAGTAACAACTTCTTCCATGTCACCTAATACGTATCGCTTCAGATCATTAAATATTATTATTGATATGCATGCTGTATATTCTGGTAAAACTTCATCCACCACAAAGAGCTCAGAGAATGTTATGCTCATTTAAAATAACCTCTTTTCTTTTGCCGCATCATAAAATAAAAATAATCAGGTAGCGAGCTTCTCACGTAATTCTGAAAAAAACAGCTCTGAACAATCAAAGAAAGAGTCTTCAGGAAGAACCGAATATGCATCAAGTTTCCGCTCTGGACCGCCTTCAACAATAGTTTTGATTTTTTCAAGAGGAGTCATCAATTGTTCCAAAGGCAGGCGCCTGCCAAAACCTCGACTTCGCTCATATTCGAAATATTTTTGAATTTCAGTTTTAGCCATCTCGAATTTTTCCTGACGTCGTTCTTTCTTGCATTTGCGCAACAATCCGGGGAACTCCGAGAGAAAGCGCGCATACTCTGGCGCAATAGGCGCAAGCGAATGACAGGATTGTTCTCCATTGAGCAAAACTGTGCCAATGACATTGTCGTGCTGACATAACTGTGATACAGCTATTCCTGTATCGCAAAGCATTAACGTTACCGTAACAAGAACATCCCTTCTCGTTTTTAGCCGCGGGAAAGATAACAATAGCAAAGCAAAAAAGGTGTGTATAGGAAACCCATGAAATGGCGGAGCAAGAGCATTCTTTTCGCTTGCATTCGAATTTACATACTCATCCAACCTTTCACGCTCTCGTTCAAAAATGTATCTAAACATCATACTGACCGTACCGTAATAGTCAACAGTACCAGGCATAGTCAGGCTCTCAATAATGACATCGCGAAAATACTTCTTATCATCATCATGCAAATCACGACCGATTACATTTTTCAAACCTGCTTCACCATCCAGTTCCAGGCTTTGGGTTTCCTCAACTACATTATTCTTTTCGGGGGCAAAAAAAGACCAAATATACGTTAAATCCTGTACAGCAGAAGGACCATTAATCCAATTAAAAAATCTTTCAGAGCAAATACCGCCGTAAGACACTATGTCTTCATCTTTAACATCACGCCCGAACCACTGCTTGAAAACATATTTACCCCACAAATATCCCGATGCATACCGAAGCAGACGATACGCCGCTAATTGTTCTTCACGCTCTTCCCATTTTTCCGCCTGCATCTTTTTCAATAATGGCTGAAGTTCTTTTGGAAACTTCTCAACTATATCTTTTTCCGCATAGCAATCCTTTAAGGATAGATACGGCACCATCAAGGCAATACCCGTTTTACTGTTTAAATAAAAACGCAAGGCACCGATAGAAAGCGCATGTTTTGAAGGGAGAAACGACAAGTCGTTTTTATCGCTTGAATTTAAGGCTGGTATATAAAACGTCTCAACATCATCTGGTAATAAAATATAAAACGCCTCGATATCATGTTTTCGCATTGTTTCACTGGTGATGTTATAATATCCCACTACCGCGGGATCGTTTAAAGGTGCTTTTAAATCATCCTGCTCCAAATATCCCGGAATACGAATAGCCGATACGTTGCCCAATTCAATATTATTCTCTTTGTTTGCGCCAAAAAAATCTTGTACATCTTTAATTGGAAGACGAAAAGCCGGAATATAACCCACATACGGCTCGCTGCAAGCATGAAGAGCTTCAACGAAGAAATTAGAAAATGCCGAGATATCCTCTTTGGTATAAAAGGCATCCCTGCTGCCCCAATTAACCTGAAAGGGTTGTATGCCGGGACGGGAAGGAGAGAAAAATACAGTGTAGAGGCCTTTTTCCTTGTCAATACGATGCTGATTAATTTTATGCTCGTCATCGGTCATAGCAAACACTGCTACGGTAAGGTTTTTTTCATCTACGCCATAAACACATTTTAATCGCCGGACACAGTCATCCAGAGCGCGTCCTGTTTGAAATGTATCGTCTATTACGAATACCTTTATTTGGCCGTGCTTATCCGGATCCAACTGATACAGTTCTGAAAACCAAGGATGTACCATTCGGTCATGCGTCAGCTTTTTCCTGTCCACAGCAATACCTTCAGCCTCCAGAAGCGGCAAGAACAGGTGAATAACACACCATGATTTACGACTCATGCAGACAACTAAATCTGGCTTTTGGAGGAATATTTTTCTATAGAAATCAAACATTTTCTCGAAAATAGGCTTTTCTGGAATGCGATCGAGTATTTCAATCAGCAGCTCACGACGTATTTTCATATCAAGCATTGAAAACACCCTCTGTCCGCAACGCGTACACCCTGCCTAAAGGCGGTCTATTTTTACTGTGTATGGTAGGGAAGTATGTCTGTGCAAGCCTAAAATACAACATCGAAGCATTATACCGGTTTCTGGTAAATTCGTCAAGCACTCGAATTGCCTCAACATGGCAAAATAGTAGCAATCCTTCAACCTCCGGCATCAAAGACTTCCGTACAAAGATGGGTTATATTCTTTGATGGCCTTTACAAGCAATTTATATTTTTCATCCCGTAAAACAGTTTTAACAGTAGCAGCCACGCCGCTAAGCTTTAAGAACAGAATGCGATTTCCCTCGATATCAAGCAGCTTACCAAGATATTCAACCAGCATATCCCATGTAAAAATTGGATATCCTTTAAAAGGAGGTACTTTTCCCCCATAACAAGCCAGTACATACTTAAGATGCTCGGTTAGCGGCCTAATTTTCGTAAAGGTTTCATAAGTAAAATTCATATGTATAATAATAACGTACATCCGCTTAAATATCAAGATGCAAAATAATATATTTTGTACAAAAAGTACAACTATTACAACTAATCGTATATTGCAGAAAAATTTGAGCATTGAATCAAAATATTATCGTAATGTAACCGGGTAGACGTGAAGGTATAGTCCCGGAGCGTTTTATAGGCTCAACTATTTTCCCGGTTTTGAGCCGATCAGGGTAAAGCTCAAGCCGCACTGGTAGCGTTCGCCGCTTGCCGGGTTCGAGACCTTGTCCGAGGCATAGTAGCCTACCGATCCGGTGGAAAAGTCTTTTGCCTGGGCAATGAGGGTAGACCATTCTTTGCCTTCGCTGTCCTTGATGGAAATTTGAAGAAATTTCGGGGCGCTGGGATCCCGTTTTGCAGATTCGCTCATGGTAAGACTCCTTTTTTACTCAAGGCCACCCCAAAAATTACCGAGTTTTTAGAATGGCTCGTCTTATATAATTTTAAGAATAGAGCCCCGGAGAATACCGGTCAAGTATATAGGGAGGCGTAATGAAGAACCTTTTGCAAAAGAGCCGTTTTTTGGGCATTCAGGTAGTAACAGCGGCTTTTGCTTCTTTTTTGCTCGGTTTTTGCGGTTCCACACCTCCCGGTTCCCCTCCGCCCGAAGAGAAGGAGCATATTGTCCGGGTTCAGACAACCGCGGTTGAGGAGACCCCGATTGCGGATGATGACGCTGCCGCGGCTATGGTTTCGCAAGAGGATCGGCTCCTCATGGAAGCCGAATTCAAACAACTCGTTAAGTCCGAAAGGCGGCAGGATTACCCAGGCGATGCGGCTTTTGCCAATTTCCGGGAAGTGAAACTGGGTTCTATGGCATCCGGGATTCTCTACCGGAGCTGCCATCCTGCCCTGGAGGATGCCCGTTCTCCCTATGCGGCGCGTCTTGCCGAACAGGCCAGGGTTGGTTCTATCATAGATCTTGCCGACAGCCCCGGGGAAATGGCCCTCAAGGCGAGTGTAATTCCCTGGTATCAGAGTTTTATCACTCAGGGAAACAGTATCGCCGTGCTCATGGATTTGGACTATGACAGCCAATACAACCGGGCAAAGATACAGGAAGTTTTACGCTTCATGCTGAGTCATAAAAAACCATTCCTGCTGCACTGCGTGGATGGAACCGGCCGCAGCGGCTTCATTGTAATGGTTCTGGCGGCCCTGATGAACGCAGGCCGGGAAGAGATAATTGGCGACTATATGCAGAGCTATGTAAACTACTATGGCTTTGATAAGACCGAAGACAGGTACAGGCTCATCTCGTATTCGGGGGAAGATATGATTGCCCTGATCCGAGGCGAAGCTTCAAAAGGGTCTCCTTCGCCGCGCCGTTCCCCGGATGGGGATACAGGCCCGGCGCCCGGTCTGCGGGAAAGGGCGGAAAGCTACCTTCAGGAAAAGATACAGATGCGTCCCGGCGAGATTGACTCTCTCAGGCGTCTTTTGGCAGGACAGCAGCCTTAAACTTCATGCCCACAAAGTAGGTTTCAAAGGAATTGCTCCTGCAGGCCTGGGGTTTGAAGGCTTTTGCACTTTCAAAACTCCGTTGAATCCGTTTGAGCAGGGCAGCGCTCTGCCCGCCCTGAAAGATCTTGAGGATAAGCGTTCCTCCCCCGCGGAGGAACCGCTCTCCGTAGTCAAGGGCGGTTTCCGCCAGAGCCAGGGAGCGGAGGGTGTCCAGGCTGCGGTTTCCCGAGGTTGCGGGTGCGGCATCGCTCATCACAAGGTCAAAGGGTCCGCGGGCCCGGATTGCCTCCCGGATGCCGGGATCCGTCATATCTCCCTGTAAAAAACTAAAGTTTTCCCCCTCAAAAAGGCCCCTGTCAAAGTCCCTGGAAAGGGGTGAAAGATCCACCGCGGTAAGATCAAGAGCAGGGCTCTTCCTCAGGGCATAGAGACTCCATGAACCGGGGGCCGCCCCGAGATCCAGAACCTTCCTCCCCCCGCCTGAAGGCCGGAAGAGGCTGAATTTTTCATCCATCTCCTTGAGCTTATAGACGGAACGGGCCGGGTAGGCTTCTTTTTGGGCCTTTTGAGACCAGAAATCCGGTTTGTCGTAACTTCCCATAGCAATCCTTAACAGGTACAATCAGGTATGGAGCAGTATACCCGGCGAATTGCAAAAATTGAAGCTGTTCTGGATCACTGGCTGCCCGAAGCGCCGGGTCCGGCCTGGGTGGAACAGGTGTTTCCCGGCCTTGCCGGTCGTATTCCCCCGGATCTCCTTAAAGCTCTCTGCGACCCCGGCCGTGATCTCCTTGATCGCGGCGGGAAACGCTGGCGACCTCTCCTGCAAACCCTTGTGTGTGAAAGTGCGGGTGGCGGAGAAGCGGCTCTGCTTTTGACACCCCTCACGGAATTCTGCCATAACGCCAGCCTTATTCATGATGACATCGAAGACTCTTCCGATGAACGCCGGGGCAAACCCGCGGTACACCTTCTCCATGGGATTGACGCTTCAATAAATTCAGGCTGTTTCCTCTATTTTCTTCCGCTTGCGTGTATCGAAGAGTGGGGAAAAAACTTGAGTGCAGAGAGATCCGGCGAAGAGGCCGCGGCAATCGAAAAAAACCGCATTTTCAGCCTTTGGGGAGAACACATGCGGCGCCTTCATCTGGGGCAGGCCATGGATATTGCCTGGCACCGGGATTTTGAAAGCCTTCCTTCCCTGGACGATTATTACACCATGTGCAGTCTTAAAACCGGATGCCTTGCCCGGCTGGCGGCCCTTCTGGGTGCTGCCGCGGCGGAAGCGGTTCATCCCCGGCGGAACGGGGCGGCGCGGATCGATACACGTCTGTTGGGAAAGGCGGCGGAAGACCTGGGAGTGGGTTTTCAGATTCTTGATGATGTAAAAAATCTGACGGAGGGTATTCCCGGCAAGAAGCGGGGAGATGATGTGGTTGAAGGAAAAAAAAGTCTCCCCGTACTTCTCTATCTCCACCGGAGACCGGATAAAAGGGACTTTGCCGGACGCTGTTTTTCCGCGGCCCGGAAGGGAGGGGCAGCCGTTCCCGAGATTATGGAGCTGATAACTGCCATGGAACGCGAGGGAGTTCTGGAAGAAGGACGGAGAAAAGGGCTTTCTCTTATAGAAGGAAGTAAAAAGTTGTTTGAAAAAGTATTTGCAGAATACGCTCTCTCCGGTGTAGAATACCACAATGGCCCTTTACGGCTTCTTTTGGGCCTGACAGATCTTTTAAGTTGAAGTAAGGATAATATGAAGGAGTCTCTTGAAGCGGAAATTTGGACGATAATGAAAACCGAACAGGGGAACACGGTGCTGCTCCGTCCCCTGCAGGATGACAGGGTGGTACCCATCTATATAGGGCACCTTGAGTCCCAGTCAATACTTATTGGTTTAGGTGAAGTTTCCGTCACCCGGCCGCTGACTCATGATCTTTTGATAAACTTGTTGAAAAAAACAGGGTATAAGCTGGAAAAAGTGGTTATTTCGGACATGAAAAACAATACTTTTCTTGCGGAACTGCACATTAGCGGCGGGAATTATCCCCGGGACAAGCCGCTGATTCTCGATGTCCGTCCTTCAGACGCCATGGGGCTTGCCGTCAGGCAGAAATGCCCGATTTTCGTCAATGCCGCGGTGCTTGAAGAAACAGGAATCGATGGCGAAACGGTACTAATGGAAAATGAAATCAGCTCAAGACGGCGGATTATCCGGCAGGAACTGCAGGAAGCGGTTGCCGGCGAGGAGTATGAGCGGGCCGCGGAGCTTCGGGATCTTCTGGTTTTTCTGGATGAAGGGCACGCAGATGGAAATTAAGCTCCCACCCTTTCTTGCCGAAAATATAAATACTGTTTCCATGTTACTATCTGCGTTCATAGAACAATTGCGCCGGAGCCCGCCGAAGCGCAGGATGGCTTTTTCCCTGGCCTGCATCCTGTCGATGGCGTATCTCTTTCCCCTGCAGTCCTTCATGGGTTCGGCAAAGGCGGAGTCCCTGCCTCCCGAAGACCTGGAAAACGGTATGGGCGGAGCCGGTTATTCCGAAAACGAAGTATTTATTGAAGATGCTGTCCTGACCGGTATCCCTGAGCCGGAAGACTTCTCCCGGCCCAAGATGTTGATCTACGATTCCTATACGGTACAGAAGGGTGAGATGATCAGCATCCTGGCCCAGGGCTTCGGCCTCAATCAGGGTACGCTTCTCTCGGTAAATAATATAAGATCCGCCCGGACCGTCCAGATTGGACAGCTTATCAGAGTTCCCAACCAGGACGGGATACTCTATACGGTTAAAAAAGATGACACGCTCTCCGGCATTGCCGAAAAGTATAAAACCGGAATTGAAGATCTGCGGACGGTAAATGAACTTCTTTCCGATTCCGTTCATTCAGGAACGGTGCTTTTTATCCCCGGCGCACTGATGCCTCAGAATGACATCCAGGAGATCAACGGAGATCTTTTCATCTGGCCTGTCCGGGGCTACATTACTTCCAGCTACGGTTACCGGTCGAGTCCCTTCGGCGGAGCCAGACAGTTTCACTCGGGGATGGATATCGGCGCTTCCATGGGGCACCCGGTAGCCGCCGCCATGTCGGGCCGGGTCAGCTCCGTGAGCTATAATGAGACCTTGGGAAATTTCATTGTTATTACCCATCATTCCGGCTACAAAACCCTCTACGGCCACCTGAGTGTGGTGCGGGTAAAGACCGGGGCCTACGTGGCTACCGGTGAACGGATAGGGGATGTAGGCAGTTCCGGCCTTTCTACCGGGCCCCATCTTCACTTTACCGTTTACAAAAACGGCGTCACGGTAAATCCCCGGAATTTAATGCAATAAAACGTCATTTACTTTTTTCAGCGCCAAAATTCCCCTTAAAGCGGCATACTTTGAAGAAAAAATTTACCATGAGGTCGAATGTCGAATATGGTATACTTGAGGCAAGGAGCAAACATGAGTGTTTTTAAAGAAGAAATCACCCTGGCCAACGCCGTGGACATCAGCAACGCCAGGAACGGACTTATTACGGAAGCGAAAATCCGTAAAATAACCATAGACGCAATGCCCGATACCGGCGCAAGGACTGAGACCAGAGGTCTCTTGGTCATCAACGAGGAAACCCGGCAAAAGCTGGGGCTTGCTATTATGGAAACATCGGAATCTACCCTGGCGGACGGCAAAATCGATACCTATGAGGTAACGGAAGGGGTAAACATCCGGTGGAAAAACCGCAGTACCGTGCTTCCCGCGGTGGTGGTTCCCGACGGGAAATACATACTCCTGGGTGCGCTGCCCCTGGAGGCGATGGATCTGATGGTCGATCCGGTACACGGACAACTGGTTGGGGTGCACGGCGCCGAACCTCTTCACGTCCTCTGTTAGACAGGCGGGGTTCTTCATTAAACCAAACTTCCAAAAAACGCCCAGAGCCCCGCGAACCCGCGGAGCTCTGGGAAGGTTAACTTATTAAGTTAATCGATCGATCAATACACACTCTTCCAGTCGTTGATATTGGCCTTGTCAAACTTGAAGGGCGGGCCAAGCAAGACTTCGGTGCCGCCGTCAGGGGCCTGGGAAATGGTATAATCACCAAGCCTGCCGGCGGAGAAAGTTTCCCCTTGTTTGCCGGTGATCTTGCCGGAAGTAAGGCTGGTCGCCACATAGGCGCCGAGGTAGCCGACGTCAATCGGGTTCCACAGGTACATATAGGGGCAGGCGCCGTTGTCGATGTATTCGGCCATTTCCGAAGGGAGGCCGAGGCCGGTAAGATTCACCTTGCCCTGCAGGCCTCTGTCGGTAAGGACTTTTCCCGCCGCGGCAATACCGACGGTGGTCGGCGCGATGATGACTTTCAGGTTCGGATAGCTCAGCAGCAGGCCTTCCGTCTCGGATACCGACTTGTCGCGGAGGTCGTCCCCGTAGGCGACTTTGACCAGGTTAAGGCCGGAATACTGCGGTTTCGCCAGTTCCGTCCTCATGTACTCGATCCAGAGGTTCTGGTTCGAGGCCTGGCTTGT
>JAISCR010000108.1 GCA_031265435.1 Treponema sp. | reverse complement strand
TTAATGGGCAAAAAAAAGACCGCCCAAAGGCGGCCTTTTCATTCCTCCCCCGCGCGGGTTCGAACCACGGACCCAGTGGTTAACAGCCACTTGCTCTGCCAGCTGAGCTACAGGGGAATGTAGCTATTAATATAACCAATCGCGAAATATTTGTCAATATCACATATCATCGGCGCCCTGTATTTTCGGCGGCAAGGCTGGAGGGAGGGGAAACCCCTCCCCCTATACTTACTTATACAGAGGCCCTAATGCCGCACAGGCCCGGTAATCGGCGCCTTCTTTGTCCATGCCAAAAGAATTCCAGTAGCTGGGGCGGTAGATGGCGTCGGCGGGTACGTTGTGCATGCAGACGGGGATGCGGAGTATGCTTGCCAGGGTGATGAGGTCTGCGCCGATATGGCCGTAGCTGAATGCGCCGTGGTTGGCGCCCCAGGAAGCCATTACCGAATAGACGTCCTTGAAGGGGCCTTCACCGGTAACACGGGGGGCAAACCAGGTGGTGGGCCAGGTGGGATCTGTCCTCAAGTCCAGTTTATCGTGGACTTCGCCGGGGATGGTGGTGGTCTGGCCTTCGGCGATTTGGAGTACGGGGCCGACTCCCTTGACGAGGTTGAGGCGGCAGAGGGTGACGGGCATGTCTCCTTCGCTGATGAAGTCTGAGGAGTAGCCGCCGCCGCGGAAGTAACCCAGGTCCGCATAGCGCCAGTCTACCGCGTCCAGGCAGGCGCCGGCTTCTTCGGCGCCGATCTCCCAGAAGGGTTTCATGGCGGGTTTGCCGTCTTTTTTCTGCTTGCCTGTGCCGTCAAGGGCCGCGGAACCTGAATTGATCAGGTGTATGAGACCGCCCGAAGCGGCTCCTTCCGGTTTCCAGCCTGTTACCCGCTGTATGGCATCGGGGCTCCAGTAGGTACGGACGTCGGCGAAAACGGAGGCGCCGCCTGTAAGGAGGTGTCCGAAAAGCATGGAAACACCGTTAAGGCAGTCGTTTTCGGTGGCTACCACGTATGGGGAGCGGATGCCGTTCCAGTCGAACGAGGAATTGAGCATTACTTCCATGAAGTCCCCGTTGGGGAAGTGATCGTTCCAGTGGCGCTGGCCCTGGAAACCGGCGGCGATGGCGTTGTGACCCATGGCTTCTTCCAGAAGGCCTTTCCGTTTCAGGTCGGGGTTTCCCACCATGAGGTCTCTGACGATGATTGCCATTTTAACGCAGGTTTTCCAGACTTCGTCCTTGCGGCGGCGGCTGTGCTGTTCCTTGGGCGGGTTCTTGTCCGCTCCTTCTTTGCAGTTCTCTTTGGCCCAGGCCAGGGCCCGTTTGTATTCCGCTTCGGAATAGATCTTCTCTTCAAAACGCCGGACAAGTTCGCTCATGTCCACGTATTCGTTGCGCATTCCCAGGTACTCCTGGAAGAAATCCGCGTTGGTGATCGAACCGGCGATGCCCATGGACACCGAGCCGATGGAGAGGTAGCTTTTACCCCTCATCCATACCGCCGCCAGGGCGGAACGGGCAAAGTGGAGGAGCTTGTCTTTCACGTCCTCCGGAATGGTGCTGATGGTAGACATATCCTGAACATCGCGGCCGTAGATGCCGAAGGCAGGGAGTCCTTTCTGGGAATGGGCCGCCAGAACAGCGGCCAGATACACCGCGCCGGGACGGTCGGTGCCGTTGAAGCCCCAGACTGCCTTGATCGTCATGGGATCCATGTCCATGGTTTCCGAACCGTAGCACCAGCAGGGGGTTACCGAGAGGGTTATCCCCACGTTTTCACGGGTGAATTTGTCCTGACAGGCCGCGGCTTCCGCCACTCCGCCTATGCAGGAATCGGCGATGACGCACTCCACAGGCATGCCGTTGGGATGCCTCAAATTTTCGCTGATAAGTTTTGCCGCCGCCCTTGCCATATTCATGGTAGGTTCTTCCAGAGATTCTCTCACTCCCCTGCGCCTGCCGTCGATAGCCGGCCGGATACCGATCTTGGGTACGGCCCCCCGGAAACGATTCTCCGGTTTGTTCATTACGAGACTTGATACATTCGCCATTTTCTTCCTCCGATGCTGTTTTATCCGGACGGTTCCTCAATTTGATGTTTGGGAACGGCCTTATTTGTTTTTTACAGGGATAACACCCTTTTTGAGAATAATATTTCCGTATTTTACCGTTTCCCCGGTCATGAGCACGGCATAAGCCTTTTTTGTCCGCTCATAGAATTCAAAACGGTCTATGAATTCCGTACCGGGGGTTCCCGGCCAGATCCGGTCTACGATTGCCCGGTAGGAAGTCTCCACAGCGGGATCCAGGGTGTCGCTGCCATGGGGCGCCATCATTATGACAGGGTGGGGAACCGCGTAGTCCAGATTGATGAGGCGGAGGATTCCTTCCAGCAGGGCGGGAATCCGTATACCGTCAGCCCGGATGACCCGCGAATTGCAGCTGTCTCCGGGAAAAAATGCATCCGCCAGTACGAGTTCGTCCCCGTGACCCATGCGGAAAAGAGCGTCCAAGAGTTCCGGACTTATGACCGGATCGATACCGATAAGCATGTAAGACTCCTTTGACCGGGATAATATTTACCTACTCAATAATCAGCCCTGATCATTTATTTGTCAATGGATTGGAACGAACTCAATGGTTTTTCCGGCCTCTTTTGCCTATAATGGAGCCATGAAAGAAAACCGGCTCCTGCGGCCTTTTGTAAAATGGGCCGGGGGCAAGCGGGCTCTGCTGCCGCGCATCCGTGAACAGCTTCCTCAGGACTTTTCCCGCCGTACCTACCATGAGCCCTTCCTGGGGGCGGGGGCCGTTTTTTTCGATCTCATGCCCCGCCGCGCGGTGATTAACGACAGTAACGCGGAGTTGATGCCGGCCTACAGGATCATCAGAGATTCCGTCGAAGATCTGATCGGGATTCTTGAAACCCACGCAAAAAACCACGGTGAAAAATACTATTACGAAATCCGGAACATTGACAGGGATGGGGAAAATTTCGGCAGGCTGAATGATGTACAGAAGGCGGCCCGTTTAATATACCTTAACAAGACCTGTTACAACGGTCTTTACCGGGTGAACTTGCGGGGCGAATTTAATGTTCCCATGGGAAGATACAGGAACCCCGCAATCTGTGAAGCCGCTCTGCTCCGCAGTATAAGTGCATATCTTAAAGAAAGTGATATTGTCATCATGAACGATGATTTTGAAACAGCCCTTTCCGCCGCGGACAGTGGTTCTTTTGTGTATCTCGATCCTCCCTACCAGAGGATCAGCGGTACTTCGTTTACTTCCTATCAGGCGGGCGGTTTTGATGAAGGGGAACAGGAACGGCTTCGGGATCTGTTTGTCCGTCTGAGCGGCCGGGGTGTAAAATGCCTTGAGAGTAATTCCGATACCTCCCTTATCCGCGAACTCTATGAGCCCTATGGGTTTCATATTATTCCTGTCAGTGTAGGAAGACGTATCAATTCTTCCGCTTCAGGCCGCGGGGCTGTGCGGGAAGTGCTGATCCGTAACTATCAGGAACAGGAAGACTAAATGGTACGGCGCATAAGGCTGCCCTTTTTGCTTTTTTTCATTCCCGTCTGTCTGTTCCTGTTTTCATGCCGGGAAACGTATGACGGTATTGCTGTTATTCCTGATGAAACTGCCGGCAGCCTTGAGAAGGAACAGCATTGGCTGGAAGGGATCCTGAAGGAAGATGAGCTCCATGCCATGGGACTGACCATGGAAAAGGGAGAGGAAGAGCCCTCAATAATTATCCGGCTCCACCGGGCCTGGGGAAAGGAAACGGAAGGCATCGTTCTTTCAAGAACCTGGTATCTTCCCGCGGCGGATCCTCTGGAAGGCCGCACTACAACGGAAACAGAAGCCTGTCTCGCGGGGGATGAGGATCTTGTGAGCCTTGAGGATCTTGTACCGCCCCATGTCGCCCTGCGGGTAGACGGCCTTACGGTAAACGATGAGGCTTATCCCCTGGTCAAGACCGTTTCCGTATCGCTGGAATGGAGGGCGGAAGGGAAGGATCGGGCGCAAAAGCGCTTGTTTGAGCGGGTGCAGGAGCGCTTGCAAAAGCTGGTGCGGATTGAAGAAAAGGCTGCGGCTCTGACAGAATTTCTGCGGTCCGCACCGAAAGAAACGCCGCATGAAAAGCCTTCCCTGTTCTGGATAGCTTCGGCAGGGGATCTGATGCTGGGAAGGGGCGCGGGAGAGATACTCCTCCGTGAAGGGCCCTCCGGCATTTTCGGGGAAACGGCAGCCCTGCTGGCGGAGGCCGATCTTGCCCTGCTGAACCTTGAAGGGGCGGTTACCGGACGAGGTTCCAGGACGGAGAAGGCCTACAATTTTCGTTTCGATCCCCACTGTGCTTCCGCCCTTGCCGCCGCGGGCATTGATGCCGTGCTTCTGGCAAACAACCATGTCTTCGATTACGGGGAGGAAGGTTTTCTGGACAGCCTTGCGCATCTGGAGAAGGGCGGGGTCGGCGTACTTGGCGCCGGAAGCGACATTAACGTTGCGGCCGCGCCCTTTGTGATGAAGGCGGAAGCCGGAATGCCTGAGATCAGGGTTTACGGCATTGCCTCATATCCCAGAGAACGGAGCGGCTGGGACGGGGCCGCTGCCGCCGCGGGGGAAGGCAGGCCGGGAATTCTCTTCTCAGGCCGCGGCGGCATGGAAGCACTGAAGGAAAAACTCTCCGCCGGCGAAGAGAATGTCCTCAATATCGTGCTTTTCCATGGAGGTAACGAATGGACTTTTGCGCCCGACGGACGTACCCGGGAATACTATACAGGACTTGCCGAAGCGGGAGCGGATCTTGTCATCGGTTCCCATCCCCATGTGGTTCAGGGTTTTGAATGGGTACACAACAGGCCTGTGTTCTGGTCTCTGGGCAACTTTGTGTTTGCGGGCATGGACGGTACCAATGGGGGAGAAGAGGGCCTCTTTTTAAGGCTGGGCTTTTATGGAAAGAAGCTCCTCTACATGGAACCTGTCGCGCTGAAACTGAAGGGCCCCCGAACCGGTGTGTCAGGTGATCTGCAGAACTTCTACCGCTTGTCTAAAGATCTATCGAAATAGTTTTGTCTTTTGCCTCGACAAGCAGGCCCTGTTCCGTATCTTTTCCTTCACCGCCTTTAATGGATTTCCATTGGTGTATGTTACGGAGAAGAAGCTTCCAGTTTCCCTCCGCCCCTGCCTCCGCACGGATACTGCCGCCGTCTCTGCATACTTCAAGCTTCAAGGAAGCGTCTCCTTTCGAATCGGAGACCTCAGTTTCGGTTTTCATGCCCTCCTCCGTTTCAAAGACATGGAAACAGACACCGTCGCCGTAATCGTAGTCGGGCCTTTCGATGTTGCTGCCGAAGGGAATCACCGAAGAAGGCCGGGCCAGGAGCGGGAGGCTCATGTAGCCGTGGCGTTCATGTTTCCAGAGGCCTCCTTCAATAACTTCGCCGGAAATGATGTTGGTCCAGCGGCCCGGGGGAAGGTAGTAATCCACATTCCCGTCTTCGTTGAATACAGGAGAGACCAGGAGATTGGGGCCCAGGAAATACTGCCTGTCCAGATACACGCAGGCCGGATCATCGGGGTATTCCAGAACCATGGCCCTGAGCATGGGGACGCCTTCCCTGTGGGAAACCAGTGCCGCCTGCCAGAGATAGGGCATAAGGCTGCACTTGAGATTTGTAAAGAAACGGAGTACATCGGAGGCTTCCTCATCAAAACTCCAGGGCACACGGTAACTCTGGTTCCCGTGGAGCCTTGAATGGGAAGAGAGGAGGCCGAAGGCCACCCAGCGCTTGAAGAGATCCGCGCTTGCGGTCTGCTCGAATCCCGAAATGTCATGGCTCCAGAAACCAAAGCCGCAGAGGCTCAATGAGAGGCCGCCCCGCAGTGTTTCTGCCATGGACTCATAGGTGGCGGCGCAGTCGCCTCCCCAGTGAACCGGAAACTGCTGGCCCCCGGCGGTGGCGGAACGGGCAAAGACTATCGCCTCTCCCCTGCCCCTTGTCTCTTCCAGGAGGCCGAATACGGTTTTGTTATAGAGGTACGTGTAGTAGTTGTGCATCTTTTCCGGATCCGAACCGTCATGCCACACAACCTCTGTCGGAATACGTTCGCCGAAATCGGTCTTGAAACAATCCACTCCCATATCAAGGAGTTTTTTCAGTTTGTCCCTGTACCAGGCTGCCGCTTCGGGATTACTAAAGTCCACAAGGCCCATACCGCTCTGCCAGCGATCCCATTGCCATACATCCCCGTCGGCTTTTTTGACAAGGTAACCTTTTTCCATGCCTTCATCAAAAAGGGGAGACTTCTGTGCCACATAGGGATTGATCCATACGCAGATTCTCAGTCCCTTCTCCCTGATCCGCCGCAGCATTCCCACGGGATCGGGAAACATGTCCCTGTCCCATTCAAAGTCCACCCAGCGGCAGCCCTTCATCCAGAAGCAATCGAAGTGAAACACCGAGAGGGGCAGTTTCCGCCGGGCCATACCGTCAATAAAACGGTTTACCGTTTTTTCATCATAGTCGGTGGTAAAGGAAGTCGAGAGCCAGAGCCCGAACGACCAGGGAGGAGGAAGCGCGGGCCTGCCGGTAATGGCGGTGTAATTCCGCAGTACATCATGCAGGCTGTCTCCGGCAATAACATAGTAGTCGATCATTTCGCCGGGCACGGAAAACTGAACGGCGCTTACAACTTCCGAGGCCGCTTCAAAGGAAACCCGGCCGGGATTGGATACAAAGACGCCGTAGCCCCTGTTTGTAATATAGAAGGGGACACATTTATAGGCCTGCTCGCTGGCAGTCCCTCCGTCTTCGTTCCATGTGTCCACGGTTTGGCCGTTTTTGACAAAGTGGCCGAAGCGTTCACCAAGACCGTAAACCGCCTCTCCTACTGTGAGTTTAAGGTACTGGGCCATGAAGCTTCCGCTTCCCTGAACGGAGAAACAGCCTGACTGCCTCCCCAGTATCTCGGTGAGTGTCTTCCCGTTCCGTTCAAAGATGCCCCGCCAGGGCCCTTCCCTTGGTATGCGTAGCGACAGGGAAGCCGCGGAGAACACACATTCTTCGCCACCGGTCTCCGTTTTTACATGATCGGCACGGGAAGGAGGCCGGGCGAATGCCGGACTTCGCTCCGCCTCTCCCTTGTGGTGATACATCCGCACCCGGATGACATCCGGCATGGGGGAGCTGAATTCCGCGGTAAGCAGTATGGCGCTTACCGAGTCGCCGCGGCCCGCAATTTTTTTTGTTGCCGTATATACGGTAAGAGTGCTTTCCGTCTTTGCGGCATCAAACACCTCAATAAGGTTGAGATTCTTTACCCCTTCCCTTATTTCCCAGTAACCGTCCTTGAATTTCATGGTTCTTCCTTATCTCGTTTATGAAGGCAGTTTCGCGGAATCCCTGCAGAAGACAGGAATAATGTCAAGAGGCGCCGAAGAAGTAACAATGCGTCCGCCCTCAAAACTTTCGCCCGTCCAGGCGTTTGTCCATACGGCTCCCAGCGGCAGATAGACCTTCCGTTCCCTGAGGCCCTCATAGAGTACCGGCGCCACGAGGTAATCGGGGCCGAACATGTACGCGTCTTCGGTTTCCCAGGCAGCCTTGTCCTGGGGGAAGTCGTAGAACAGGGGCCGTATAACCGGTGTCCCCTTATCATGGGCCGCCTGCATGATCTTTTCAATATAGGGCTTGAGCCTCTCCCGCAGGAACAGGTATTTTTTACAGACTTCGTACACCTCATCGGAATAAGACCAGACTTCGTTGTCCGCGCCGGAACGGCATGTGGCCCCTCCGGTGGCGCCGTACTGGGGCTTCATGGGTTCCCGGCAGCCGTGGAGCCGCATCACCGGGCAGAAGCATCCCCACTGGAACCAGCGGATCAGGAGTTCGTGGAAATGGGGATCCGTTATTTCGGCGCCGAAGAATCCGCCTATATCGGTAGTCCACCAGCTGATGCCGGCAAGACCCATGTTGAGCCCCGCGGCTACCTGATTGCGGAAACTTTCAAAGGTAGAATGAATATCGCCCGACCAGACCAGAGCGCCGTAACGCTGACTTCCCGCCCAGGCACAGCGGAGAAGGTTAATGATATTTTTCTGTCCCGCGGCCTTCATGCCGTCAAAGAATGTTTTTGCGTACATCAAAGGATACACATTCCCGATCTGGACATCCGGGCCCAGGTGATACCGGTAGTTTTCAAAGTCATAGACAGAGTATTCAGGTTCCGCCTCGTCAAGCCAGAAGATCTTCACCCCCTTGTCGTAGTAATTCTGTTTGGCCTTCTTCCATACATAGTCCCTGGCCTCGGGATTTGTGGCATCGTAGTGAATCGTATTCCCCTGGAAGTCCATAGCGATGCGAAAACCCCTTTCGGTACGGATTAAGAGGCCCTTTTCTATCATCTCATTCCAGTTTTCGCTTCTCCTGTCCACGGTGGGCCAGATGGAGACCATGAGTTCTATTCCCATGTCCTTCAATTCTTTTATCATGGCATCAGGATCGGGCCAGTAGACAGGATCGAATTTCCATTCGCCCTGCAGGGGCCAGTGGAAAAAGTCTACGACAATTACCGATATGGGAAGCCCGCGCTTTTTGTATTCCCGGGCAACCTGCAGAAGCTCCTCCTGGGTCTGGTAGCGGAGCTTGCACTGCCAGAAACCCATCGCATAAGAAGGCATCATCGGCACCGTTCCTGTTACCCCGGCGTATGCCTCCTCAATTTCCGCGGGAGTATCCCCGGCAGTGATCCAGTAGTCAAGTTTTTTGGAAGATTTCGCATGCCATGTCGTCACGTTTTTCCCGAAACCGACTCTGCCGACAGCAGGATTGTTCCAGAGAAAACCGTAACCGAGGTTTGAAATCATAAAGGGAACGGAAGCCTGGGAGTTGCGATGCGCCAGCTCCAGTTCCATTCCCTTGAGGTTAAGCCAGGGCTGCTGATACTGCCCCATGCCGTAGATCCTTTCATCGGGGTTCACGGATTCAAGCCTCAGAGTGACTTCGTAGTCCCCGCCGATTATCGGTTTGAATTCACGGGCTTCAAGTTCAAGGGAACTGTAGGTCCTGTCTTTCATGTCAAGGCGGCTGCGGAGATATTCATTGAGAAGGAGTTCTCCCTTCCGGTTATAGATCCTGATCTGCCCGATTTTGGAAATTTTAGCTTCGATCTTTCCGTTTTTTATTGAAGCGCCTTCATCGCTTATTTTTATATCCGTATTGCAGGATTTCTGCGGCAGCAGGGCCCAGTCATCGGTATTGCCCGAATCAAGCCCCGCCTTCTCCGTACAGCCCGGCATCTCCGCCAGCCTGGTGGATCTCACCCTGAAGCTGTTTTCCCCCCAGGGCTCAATGACAAGTTTTTCCGCATCGTAGCGGTACATCAAACGGTTTTGTTCTTTACTGAAAGCCATAGTAAATACTCCTTGAAGATTATTTTATTTTTGTGCCGCTCCCGGGCCTCATGTCAACTTTTCCCTACTTTCCGAATAGGGCCGCCGCTTCTTCCCGTACCTGATCGATGGCAGCCTGGTATTTGTCCTTGAGGGCATTCATGTGCTGGTTGTAAAAGGCAACGAACTCCGGATCCTGAAAGGGATCCAGCCGGATCTGGCGGCCCACGCGGCGGGAGAGTTCCTCTTCCTTCTGGCGGAGTTTTGGCTCGTACTGCCGGGTAATGGCTTCTTCGTATTGGGCGGTTTCCTGGAGGTAGCGGGAGAGAGCCTCCCTGAGCTGTTTGTAGATACCCGCAAAGCGGTTATTGTTGACAAGCAGGGAGAGGCCCTTTCCCACCGTATCAAGCCGTTTAAGATCCTCCTCCTCCACGGGGAGTTTTATCATGCCGGAAAGCACATCGAAGATCCCCTGTTTGAGGCTTTCCTGTTCATCCTTGGGAGCTTTCTTTATTTCCGCCTCAAGACCGATCCCTTCGGTAAGATACTGATTGGCAAGCCGTTTCCCCCTGATCTTTGCTTCATGCTGGCCGATGCTTCCCTTGTCGCTTTTAACCGATTCTGTCCGCTCCAGGGCAATTTCCAGGGCGCTTTTTATCCTTCCCATATAATCTCCTTAATTTAGTATAACAAAGATTCGAAAAGTTCTAAAGCCCGATCCCTTAAAAAGCGGCAATGACGAGGCGGCCGGTACGACCGGGCTGAAAACGAGCCTCTATTCCGGCCGGGTGGAAGCGGGGGCTTGTGTTTTTTTTAGAAAATGGGGTATATTAAGCATTGTAGACTGAGTTGGTTTTAAATCGCCCTGAGTATTGGAGAATGGTTATGAAAAGGGTTTGCGGCCGGCGGAAGCGCCGGGCAGATGGTTTTCTCCCTGTTCGCGCGCATTTCCGGATTAATGCCGGGCGGGTAACGTTTACCTTACCCCCCCCCCCCCCCCCCCCGACAAACATTAAGTAGTTTTTCCACTTTTTCTCCGCATAGAGAGCCTCCGCCTGATCCGGTAAGAACCGGGGCGGGGGCTTTTTATATTCCCACCCAAAGGAGCGTATCATGAAACGGTTTTTCGCGGTTTTGGTTTTACTGTGTCTGGCCCTGGGGGCCTTCGCCCAGCAGCGCCTTCCCCTGGACGCCGCCCTCGGCAATGCCGTGTCGTACCTGAGCGGGACCCTGCCCCGCAGCACCGGTCTCCTGGCCCTCAAGCTGGGCGCGCCCTCGGAGGCCCTGTCGGATTACGCCTCGGATATGTTTACCTCCCGGCTCCTTGCCTCCGGGGCTTTTACCCTGGCGGAGCGGGACAGCGCGGTTTTGCGGGGCATAGAGACGGAGAGCGCCTACCAGCTTTCCGGCAATGTGGACGACGACAGTATGGCGTCCATCGGGCATCAGTCGGGGGCGCAGATCCTGGTTTCCGGCGGTATTACCCGTCTGGGAACGGAGTACCGCCTGACGGTGAAGGCGGCAAGCATTGAAAAGGCGGAAGTCCTGGCGGTGTATATCGCCGCCCTGGAAGACACCGAGCAATTCAAAAAAATGGCAGGTACGGCCTCGGGCATAAGCGGGGGCCGGCCGCAATGGGTAACGCAGCCTCTGGCGGGGGGCAGGGCGGCGTATGAAAACGTAAGCGCCGCGGGGGTATCGTCGTGGTACTACGATGTGGGGATGTCAACAAAGACCACCACGGAACAGCGCGCCCGGCAGCGGGCAACCCAGAACGTTCAGGCAAACATCGCCGCCACCATCGCCTCGGACTTTAAGGCGCGGCTGGACATTACCGAATATTCCCTTTTCAGTGACTGCGATATTGAGGACGCGGAACGTCTTGTCGAAACGGCAATAACAAACTCAATTAGAACCCGGATCCCCCGCTACGAGCCCCTGGAGTGGCATATCGAAACCGGAGTCAATGCCGAAGGCAGGGAATGGTACACGGCGTATGTGCTGGTGCGGTTCCCCCGGAAAGATATTCTTGATGTGGTGGAAAAGATAGAACCTGCTGCGGTGGTAAACGCGCTGATCACGAACGCAGTGAAACAAAAGCTCATCGGCGAAAGAGGCGCGGAGGCGGAGGACAAAGACGATCTGCTGGCAGAGTTGCTTGCGGTACGGGACTACGCGAGGGCGAGCATTGAGGAAGGGCTGACGGGAAATTGATAAATAAGCGGTAAATTTCTGATTTGTTGTTGTATAAGGAGTTTGGCATGAAGAAAATGTTTTTAAGCCTTGGGGTTTTGCTGCTTGCTATCAACATTATTACCTGCGCCCGGCAGATTACCGTGTATAAGATAGGCGACACGGGGCCGGGCGGGGGCACAGTATTTTTTGCCGAAGGGGGAACCTATATGGAGCTGAGCGGATTATTGGGCAAGGTTTCCTGGGATGAAGCTGTTGCCCTTGCCCGTAATTACAAGGGCGGCGCTTGTTCCGATTGGTATTTACCGACACAGAATGAACTGGATTTTATCTACAAGAACTTGCGATCAAAGAATATCGGCGATTTGGGAGATAGTTGGCATTGGTCCTCGTCGGAGCTCAATGATAATATCGCGTGGCTTCAGGGTTTCGGCAATGGCACACAGGCCGTCAGCTACAAGGATATTGCCCTCGCGGTTCGGGCCGTCCGGGCTTTTAGCTTGGAAAAGGCGCCAGACGCCGAATTCGGACGGCTGTAAAAGTTTTTCGGACGCCTGAAAAGTTTTCTTGGACGGCTGGGAAATTTTCCCGGACGCCTGTAAAGGTTTTTCGGACGGCTAAAAAAGCTTCCTGGATGCCTGTAAGAATTTTTCGGTCGGCTGAAAAGTTTTCCCAGACGGTTGTAAAAGTTCTTTGAACGCCTGAGAAAGTTTCTTGGACGGCTGGGGAAGTTCTTTGGATGGCTAAAAACAGTGCCAGGCACTGAATGTCGGTTACAAAGGGGTTTTGCCCCTGAATATCGGAAGGAAAACTTCCTTCCTCATTTTATATTACGGAGGATTATATGCCAGGTGGTGATTGGCTCCCCGGACGGGAGCAGGATTTCGCGGATTTATGCCAAAAATGGAAGGCCGGGCTGGAAGACCCGGCAAAGGCGGCGGCTTTCGGCTGGAACCCGGCGGACCTAACACCGGTTTTGGCCGCGGTGAACGCTTTTCTGACGGCCCGGGCGGCCTACGAGGCCGACGATTCGGGCAAAAACCGGCTGGTAAAGGACGAGGCAAAAGAAGCGGCCAAAAGCGCGATGCGGGATTTTGCCAATTCCTCCATACGGTACAACAAGCTGATGCGGGACGAGGACCGGCTGTATTACGGCCTGCGCCCCCAGGACGGGACCCGCACGCCGGGCACGGAACCGGCGACCTACCCGGAGGCGGAGGCGGACACGTCGGTTATCCGGCAAATTACGATTCACTTCCGGGACAGCGGGACAAAGAAGCGGGGGAAGCCTCACGGGGTCCACGGCGCGGAGATTCGCTGGGCGCTCCTGGACCACGCCCCGCTTTCGGTGGCGGAACTGGCGAATTCGGACTTTGACACGGCCAGCCCCTTTACGCTGAAATTTGACGAGGCCCAGCGGGGCCAGCGGCTGTACTTCTGTCTGCGCTGGGAATCGGCCACAAACCTGAAGGGGCCGTATGGGGAAATCTACTCGGCCGTTATTCCGTAGGAATGGCGGGTTATCGCGTAAGGGAACACGCGCCGGCTGTCGGCGCATAATATTGTTTTTTTATATAAGGAGTTTGGTATGAAAAAAATGGTTTTAAGTCTTGCGGCGTTATTGCTGATGACCGGCAGTATTGCGTTTGGGCAAGAACAGGAATTGCCCCGGCTCGCGGTGGTTGAGTTTACTTCCAACATAAGTACCGAAAAGACAAAGGCAGACAGCCTGACGGTACGGAACCTGGTGGAATCCCAGATGGTAGCCACGGGGCGATACCAGATCGTTACCCGGTCGGAGATAGACCAACTGCTGAACAATCAGCAGATAGCGATAAGCAGTATTTCCAGCGCGGAAAACGTAAAAAAACTGCAATTGCAGAACATCAGCTACATAGTTACCGGATCGGTGGACGCGATGGATACCGACTACGCGGTAACGGTAAAGATACTAGACGTATCCACGGGGCAGTTCAGCCACAGCGCCAACGATTTTATGGGCGGGAGTTCACGGGAACTGTACACCGGGGTAAACGCCCTGACCGCCAGTTTTGTAAAGGGCATGTCGGCGGAGGGTGGGCAGGTGGCCCAGGCGGGATCGCAAAGACCGAGGAGCGGACCAAGTGCGGCGGGCATCGGGATAGAGGTGAGTACCGTCCTCGGAGGGGCGCTGTATTTTGAGGGAGAAGAAATCGCCGCGCTTTGGGATAACGACACCCATACGATACCGATAGAGCGGCCGGGGGTATACAAGATCCGCATTGTGTTTGGGAACGGGAGAGAAACAAGCCGGGACGTTACCATTACGAGCCGGGGGGTGGTGAAAGAGGCGTTTTTATCCCCGCCCCCGCCCCCGCCGGGGAACGTGAGGGCGGGAAACATCACCCTCAATGCCATAGAACTAAACTGGACTTCGGCAGGACAGGGGATAAGCTATCGGGTTTATTCCTCCACCACGAACAATCCGGCCGAAGCGGGTTTGGCGGGGACAACAGCGGGAACGAGCTACCGGGCGGGTAATCTGAGGCCAGGAACGGAGTATTATTTTTGGGTAAGCGCCCAGGAAGGGACGTTGGAAGGCGCTAAAGGACAAACGGTAATGGCGAGAACCTCCAATTACACTGTGGGCAGCCCCGGCCCCGGCGGAGGTATTGTTTTTTATGACAAGGGGAATTTCAGTGACGGCTGGCGTTTTCTTGAAGCCGCACCTGCAAGCGCGGAGTTTAAGGCCGAGTTGGGTGGGATTATCAGTGTTTCCGGTACGAATACGGGGATAGGAAGCGGCAAGCGGAACACGGAGATCATAGCGGGCCGGGGCAGAGCGGGGGCGCAACGGTGCGCCGCGCTGAATACCGGGGGTTACCGCGACTGGTTTTTACCCAGCAAGGACGAGCTTAATTTGATGTATCAGAACCTGAAAAGGAAAGGGCTGGGGGGATTTAGCGATGCTTGGTACGAGTCCTCGTCGGGATACTTTAGTAATATCGAGTGGTTTCAGAGGTTCAGCGATGGCGCCCAGGGCCTCTACGAGACGAGTGATACTTTCTCGGTTCGGGCTGTCCGGGCTTTTTAGCCCTTTAACTCTTTAACTATTTTTATTTCCGCCGTAAGGCGGCGGAAAATTTTTGGGCAAAGGGGTTTTTGGACATGGCATCGCAAGGGTGTCAGTTACCGAATTTTCGTAGAAAAATGGCGTCAAAAGGAGGATAAGACATGGACATTCATAACCTTGTCTTTGGGAACGGCCCTATCCGGATACGAGAACTCAACCAGAGGGATTGCGGCCCCATCAAAAAAATCGCCGGGGATTATTCTGAAAACGCCACCTTCCGTTTATACAAAGCATATTGCACCGGATATATACAAGACACAGGCGGACTGAAAGATGAGGTCCTGGCCACTTTAGAACGGCTTGACAGATCGTTAAAACTCCGGGGAAGACCCATTGAGCAGATTGAAAACGCTTTGCGGGATTCGGAAGTAAAACAGCGGCTGATAGACGCTATCCACCGGTGTGACGAGCGGGGATTGTTTTCCCCCTACGGCCCGATTTATGCGCCCTTCAATGTAAGCGTTCCAGCCTATATCAACAAGGCGATATATACGAGACAAAAAGCGGAAAGGGAATTCTTCCGCCTTGGGATTGAATATTCCGGCCAGTTAACCGGCTGTATCGCTTTTGACATTATTGAAAAGATAATACAGGGCTGCAGAACCATTGGAGATATTGGCGTATTTATGAAAAACACAAACGCAAGAAACTGTCTGGGGAATGTCTTGTGTATGGTACTGCGATTTATTGATCGGGATCTGGGATATAAAGATAAAAACGCAAATTTGTATATCGGCGCGACAACTCACCTGTGTAACCAGGAAACACCCCGCTTATTAGGGCGGCTTGGCTTTAATGAGAAGAATAACATTATTGACCCTGACTATGGCCCCAGAAGACTGTTTACCGCTGAATACTGTGGAATTGTCAAAAAGGTATCGTTTTATGAGAAGGGTCACGGCCTGGCGCCAAAAGAGTCTTAGGGTATGCGGCGAGAGGGCACAGGAATGATCTTTTTGTCAAGATATATCCCTGCTTGCCGGGAAAAGGTGCGCCGGCGGATTACGCTCAACTTTCTTAAAAAATCAAAAGGAGGCTTGCATGAAAAAACTAATAATACTGCTGTTTGGGCTGTACCTGTGCGCGGGGCTTTTTGCGCAGACCGGCGACAAGGCGGAGGATCTGCGCAAGCCTGTGTGCAGGATAGGCGACACAGGACCGGGGGGCGGTACGGTATTTTTTGCCGAAGGAGGCGCCTGTATGGAGATGAGCGGAATATTGAAAAGGGCTTCCGTGAACGAAGCGCCTGTCATTGCCCGTAATTATCGGGGCGGCGGTTATTCCGACTGGCGTTTACCGGTACGGTCGGAAATGGCTTTTGTCTACAAGATCTTGTGGGCAAAGAATATCGATGGCCTGGGAGATACCTGGCACTGGTCTTCGTCCAAGGGCGGGTCGCTTCAGAGGGGCGGCGGTGGCAACAAGCCTGGTGACGATCTCAAGGATGCTTACCCGGTTCGGGCCGTCCGGAATTTTTGAGGAGGGCGATGGTTTGACAACGTTCAGGCGGTGTTTTACAGAGGAGTTTTAAAGACGGCAATGTACGTAACCGGGATACTACGCTACCTGGCTTCCCGCCCGGTAGTTTGCGTCATTTTTTCTTTGCGCTCTTTATACCATTGCTCGGGCGTCATACCCGTTCTTTCTTTGAAAGCCTGCCGTTTCCATGAGCGTACCTCGCTGATCGCTTCCCGGAACGCCTTGCGTTCTTCAGGTGTTTCTTTCCGTGTCATACTCCAATATCTCCTCAATATAATTTTACAGGAATGATCTTTTCGGGGAAAGGCCACCAGCAACTTTCTTAAAAAATCAAATGGAGGTTTATATGAAAAAATTATTGCTGCTGCTGTTCGCCCTGTTCCTCTGCGCGGGGCTGTCCGCGCAGACCGGCGACAAGGCGGAGGATCTGCGGATCCAAAGGCGGCTTATGGGGCTTAAAATGGAGGGGCTTATTCCACTGCGCTTCGCCAGCGCGGTTGACGGAAAGCCCATAGCGGGCGCGAGGGTGGCGATAGAAGGGATCGGGGTGTTCGAGACGGACCGGGAGGGCATCATCACCTTTCCCGAGCGGGAAGACGGCTACTTTAGCCTGGAATTTTCAAAAGCGGGCTTTATTACAACGGAAACAGACTTTGAAATAAAACTGAACAATGTATTCACCAACCGCTTTTCGGTTTCCCCCGAATTGCTCCGGGGCTTCCGCATTGTGCTTGACTGGGGCGAAAAGCCGGAAGACCTGGATCTGCACTTTGAAAAGCAGGGGGGCTATCACATTGCGTTCTGGAATATGCACAGCGCCACAGACGAAAGCGCGTTTCTTGACCGGGACGACATGCAGAGCTACGGCCCGGAGACTATCACGGTGGAACAGATAGACGGCTCCGCAATCTACGACATCTACGTTACCGACTATACCAACTGGAATCAGCCGGGTTCCCGCGCCCTTTCCCGGTCCGGCGCGGTGGTGCGGATTTACAGCAACGGCCGTCTGGCGGAAGTGTTCACCCCACGGCCCGGCGTACCGGGAACAACATGGCGGGTCTGCCGGATTATTGGCGGCATGGTTGAAAAGTAGAAAAAAAGGTGGCGTCAAGGAGTATGCCAAATGAAGAAATCATTGTTTTTATGTACCGTTTTCGCCCTGGCGGTGAATTTCGCCTCCGCCCAGCAGGTTCCCCCCAACTGGGACACCAACCCGCCCAGGGACACGGCGGGGATAAAGTACAACGTCGGGGTGTCCCTGCCCTCCGCCACGGAACAGGAGGCCTTCAAAGGCGCCTGGCAGAATGTGCTGCAAAACTTCGCCTCCTCCATAACCACCCGGGTAGAAAGCCTTACCGACATAAGCGTACAGGAAGAAGGCTACGACAGCGATATTGCCGACGCCTATACGGTGTATGTGGAAACTTCATCTTTTTCTACCCAGGTTCCGTTAAGCGGAGTCCGCGAGGTCGCGCGGAAAATTGAAACCCACGGCGGCGCGTATACGGCCCGAATCCTTGGCGCGATGAACGATGCGGATTACCAGAAGGCACTCCGGTATATCGAAAACGAGGAGGCCGCCTTTCTCGCCTACCGGTTTTTTGAACAGAAGGCAAAGGGTCTTACCCGGCTTTCCGGCAACAAGCCCGCGGGTTACACGGATTTTTACGCCTGGCTGCGGGACAACTGTGTAACTATATCCTTTGCCGGAACCGGCGGCCAGGCGGAATACCTGGCGCAGACGGAGATCTTCTGTAAAAAACTCTACCGGGACACCCTTATTTTTGCCGAAACCATAGACGGCAACCCGGCGCGGATCATCTACGATTCGCCAAAGTATTACGACGGCATTGTCCGGGCCTTGCAGGATTTCGGGTTATTCAAAATGCAAAAAGAAAATTCCGCCCTGGTCCTTACGCCCGAAGGTCAGTCCTCCCTGGCCGCGTTCCGCGCCGCCGTGGCGGATATGAAGGACGGGTCAAAAATATTTGTTACCGGCATAGAAGTCATACAAACCGAAAACGGCGATGTACTAAATTCCGCGAATCTGGTGATGAACCAGTTTATCACCACGGCGGCGCGGCAGTTCGGTTTAAGCGCCGTGCGTTTTAACCTGCCCGCCCAGTATACCGGCAGTACCTTTCTCGATGAGGCGGCCATCATCGCCTACATCAACGCAAACATTAAAACCTTTCCCGCCCGGTACGCGGTGATTGTTTCTGCCGGGACGCGGCTTTCGCCGGGGGTAGCGGCGTACAACATCCCCGCAACCGTTACGGCCGCGGCGCGGTTTACCCTGTACGACATGCTGACCGGAGAGGCCGTCAGTTCCCCGGAGGCGGACACCCGGGGGTTTGTGTTTTCCCCCGCCGGTATGGGGGAGCAGGCGGTTATCGCGGAAAGCCGCCGGGCGTTACAGTTCCTGTACGATCCCAAAAACAAACCCGGACTGGGGGGGATTATGGCGGAGGTGCTGGGGAAGCCGTGATCACAACGCCATCCATGTACTTTGGGCTAGATTTTTATTGTGGCGCACACCCCCCTTTCACTTAGAAAAATTATGGCGCAATGCGGGTCATTCCCTTTTACGGGAAAATGGGGTATAGTATAAAAAGGAGCAGATAATGGGAGTTATACAACCGTTTACCATAGACCCTAATGACCCGCCTACGTTCGAGAAGGTGTGGGCGGCTCTACAGGCCCTGGGGGAGAGGCTTGACCGTTCGGCCAGGGAAGCCGACCGGCGGCAGGAAGAGATTGATCGGCGGCAGGAAGAGATTGACCAACGGCAGAAAGAAGCCGACCAACGGCAGAAAGAAGCCGATCGGCGGCGGGAAAAAATTGACCGGCAAATAGAGGAAACCAACCGGCAAATAGAGGAAACCAACCGGCAAATGAAGGAAACCGACAGAAGGGTTGGCGAGCTGACTAACCGCTTTGGCGATATGGTTGAGTATATGGTCGTGCCCAATCTTGTGTCAAAATTCAGAGCCCTTGATTTTACGTTCGAACAATCCGCAAAAGATGTTGTCATTCGGGATGAGAAACACGGCATCTTTACCGAAATTGATGTTTTTCTCCAAAACGGCGACAAGGTCATGGT
>JAISCR010000092.1 GCA_031265435.1 Treponema sp. | reverse complement strand
AAAGGCCGAATATCCGCCCGTAGCAATATATTCGGCGATGGACTCGGCGTTTATGCGGCCGCATTGTTCCAGCACAATCCGGGTCTGTTTTTTGTAAAAAGGTATCTCATCCCGCTTCGGATAGGAGACACCGTTTTTCCGGTAGACCAAACGGTCGATTAATTGTCTGCCGGTAATGGTTTTCTCAACAATTTCTTCACAGTCCTCAATCTTGACTTTAGTGTAAAGCCAGCCCTCGGGCTCCACAAGGATAAGGGGTCCTATATCGCAGAACCCGTGGCATCCGCATTTTTTAATCCCCGCAGGATGTCCCGGCTCTTCAGTGATTTTGACCGAGCAGGGAAGATTCTTTTCGGCTATGATCTCAACTAGGCGTTCGTAAATCTCGATGGAACCCGACGCGATGCAGCCCGTACCCGCGCAGACAAGAATCTTGGTTTTTTCGTTGTCCAGGGATTTTCTGTATAATTCCCTAAGCCTTTGCAGTCCCTCTCTACCGGTCAACATTAAACGTCCTCCTCTTGAATCAGTTTCTCCTTGAGTTCCTTGATCAACACCGAAACTTTTCCCGGCGTCATAGTGGCGTAGACTTTATTATTAACGGTCAGCGCCGGGGCAAGGCTGCACGCCCCCAGGCACGCCACGGTCTGTACGGTAAAGCCCAGATCATCAGTAGTTATTTTTGATTCCGAAAGCCCCAATTCCTTGCGGAACTGTTCCAGGTTGGGAACGGATTTCCGTACATGACAGGCCGTCCCGTCACACACTTTTATGATGTACCTGCCTTTGGGTTCCAGAGAAAAATTTTCATAAAAGGTAGCGACCCCGTATATCCGCGCCTCGCTTACCTTGAGCTTTTCCGCCACATAGGGAAAAATTTCCGGGGGCAGATAGTTGTACTTTTCCTGTATCCCCTGCAGAACAGGAATAATGGCGCTGGGCCTGCGTCCTGTTTTTCCGATGACAGCGTCAAGAAATCCGTAATCAAATTCCGTATCCATCCCTTTTCTTTCCTTTAAAAGTTCTTCCATTGGTTGTCCCTCTCTATAATGAATCTTAAAAATGGCTGACCTTTATCCGTTTCCCCATTTCTTTGAGGCAGGCCGCCAGTTCATCAATTAAACGCATTTTGATACTGAACGAAATAGGAAGATCCGGGTTTTGGTGGGCGGGATTGATGGCCCGGCCCACATAAAAATTAATGTCCGTGGCTTCCTCAAAGAGGAACCGGGCGATTTCCGAGGCCCCGTCCCTTCCACAATTCCATTGAGCATAACTGCCGTTGTCTCCCACATAATCACGGGCATATTCCAGCACCTTGTGGATGCTAACGACCCCTTCGGTAACCAGGTCCACCCCGCCGATCTTCGCGGTAGGGGGAATCTCCGGGTCTACATACCGGGGAATCCCGGTCTCCAGCGGTTTCCCTAAAAATTCCGCCGCCAGCGCTGATGTAGTTCCCCCGCAGACGATGTGTTTTCCTTCCTTGGAAAAAAAGAGACTCATCATTTTTGGAACCTCCGCGGGGCTCAAGGGTGGGCCGATTAACAGGTTGACGGGCCGCCGTCGCCGGATCTTCACCGTGCACACCGTGGTGTCGTCTCCGGGTTCGCCGCCGTAGAGGTCGTTGCACTTATCCAGCAGGATGGAACTCAAGGTCTTGGCGGTATACTCCCGGTTATACAGGCCTTCCATGAAGGATATAATTTGTTCCTGCTGCCAGCCGAGGTTAAGGCTCCGGCCCACCCCCGCATGAACCGCCCCGTCGCTCATGGCGATAAAGGTATCGTCTTCATGTATCTTGAGCCTGGTTTTATAAATCGTTTTCCGCCGGACGGAACCGCCGGAGGCGGAACCATCCTCGATAATTTCCGCGGTTTTCGGATACTCAAAATTTTTTCCGTCCCGGAGCAGGATCACGTAGGGATTGTCGTATTGAATAATTTCCGCTTCCTGGGTATCGGTAACGCGGATAATGGTGAAAGTGGAATAGGCGATCTGCCGAATCTTGCAGATCGGCAGGGTGGCGGCAATGGTTTCCACGCAGTCTTCCACGGCGAGGGAATTGATCATCATGGTAGCGATGATCTTGGCGGTCAAGGTAGAAAGAATGTTAGCCTTTACTCCGCTCCCCAGACCGTCGGCCAGGACCATTACCGTCAATCGGTCTTCCGGGGAGGCAATCTCCACATGATCGCCGCAGAGTTCCTCCCCGTACTTGTTGATATTCACAAAACCCATGTCGGTGTACAGTTCATTCATTGGAGAGGCTCTCCTTGAACTTGGTCAAGGCGACCTTGGTTTCCGCCGTAGTTTCTCCCAGCAGAGAGGCGATCTCCTGTACCGCCCGCATTTGTTTTTCAATCACCCGGTCGGTGATCTCGATGGTCTTCCGGTTGAATTCTTCTTTCGCCGCCTTCCGTGATTCCTCCAGGGTAACATCCCGCATGATGCCGATGATGATATGATAGTTCTTATCGTAAATAATGGTTTGGTCTATGTACTTTTCGTAATCCGCCAGATACTCCCGCCGGTTATACCTGTTCTTTTCCTGGCGGCAGGCTTCGATAAAAGGCAGAGGGTCCAAAACCCGGATCACCTGATCCCCCAGAATGTCCTGGGGATTGATATTGAAGATTCGGCAGGCCGCGGTATTGATCTGTTGAACCTCCAGGGTTTCGTTAAGGACGATGATTCCGTTGGGGGTGTTTTTGATGATGTCGTCGGAAAACGATTCGGCCCGCTCTTTCAGATAGGGAAGGCACATGGTCAGGGTTGCCTTTCCCTCCAATACCGCCTGGGCCTTTTCCCGGCAGGTATTGTAACCGCAACTTCCGCAGTTAAGCTCATGTTCCGGCTTTGTTTTCCCCAGCTTGCGGAGTACATCTTCGATGGCCTTCGTGCCCAGACGGACCTTACGCGGCGATAGAGTCTTGAATGTCCTGTGGAGTTCGTCTCCGGAATAAACGGCAACTTCAAAATCTTTATTTCCCGCAAAAGAGCGAACCGCCATGTAATCCCGGATCGGCATGGATGCCGACATAACCGGCCCGTTTATACAACTTCCGCTGCAGGCCGACATCTCTATAAAACATTTTCCCAGCCGCCCTTCCAGAATATCTTCAATGGCCGCTTTGCAATTATCGATACCGTCGATGGCAAGATACGCATAATGCGGGTTCTTTTTTTCCATGGTATGAAGTATCCCGGCGGTGGTAGGAAAGGCTCTGGCCATGGTACAGCTTTCTTTACCGCGGTCCGGGTCAACCGCCTCGTCATTCTCCGGGCTATTATCGTCCAGCCTGATGTTTTCCTCTTCAAACCATTGCGAAAGTTCGGCAAAGGTAAGAACACAGTCCACCGGTCCGCCGTTCGGGAAACCGGCGTTCCCGTCCGTTTCCGCTTCCGCTTTTTTTGAAATGCAGGGACCGGCAAACAAAGTTTTTGCTCCGGGGTAACGGCGCTTTATGTCCATACAGTGAGTCTGCATTGGTGACATAACCGGGGCAATACAGGGAATAGCCATGGGATAGTATTTTTGTATTAATAAATTAACGGAAGGACAGCAGGAACTGATGATTATATCCTGTTCTTCTGCATCGATCATGGCGTCATACCGCTGTTTTACCATGGTGGCCCCCAGGGCGGTTTCCTCGGCCCCGGCAAACCCCAGTTGTTTCAAAGCCCTTTTCATCCGGCCCATGGAGAACGAATTGGGGATAGCGGCTTTGGCGGCAGCTTTACCGCCTTCATTTCCCGGCGCTCCGTCGTCCGTCCGGTTTCGGACGGCATAGTTCACCGCAAAAGATGGGGCTACGCTGGCATACACCGGCGCGCCGCTTTTGAGCAGGGCGCGGGCGGCTTCAATGTCGTTTCGAATTTCCTTGGCTTTTTGCGGACAGGTAACAAAGCAGTTTCCGCACAGTATACATTCATCGTCAATGATATGGGCCTGGTTGTTTGAGAACTTGATGGATTTTACCGGACAATGCCGTATGCATTTATAGCAGTTTTTGCAGTCCGCGGTTTTCAGTGTCAGGTATTCGGCCATCCGTTAAAGCTCCCTTAAATATACGTCGATGGCTTCCGCCGCGTTTTTCCCCGCCCCCATGGCAAGGATCACCGTGGCGGCCCCTGTAACCGCGTCCCCTCCGGCGAATATCCCCTGGCGGGATGTCTGGCCGGTTTCCTCATCGGCGACGATTCCTCCCCATTTCCGGGTATCAAGACCCGAAGTGGTAGATTTGATAAGGGGATTGGGTGAAGTACCGATAGACATGATTACGCAGTCAACGCCGGTTTCTTCCCCGCTCCCCTCCAGAGGCACGGGCCGGGCTCTCCCGGATTCATCCGGTTCGCTTAAAACCATCTTTTGGCAGATAATCTTGCTGACCCAGCCTGTTTTGTCTCCAATAATATTTACGGGACTTGTAAGAAACTGAAAAACAATGCCCTCTTCTTTGGCGTGTTCCACTTCCTCGAGCCGGGCGGGGAGTTCCTTTTCTGTCCGGCGGTAGACAATCGTTACCTCCGCACCCAAACGTCTGGCGCAGCGGGCCGCATCCATGGCAACGTTGCCGCCCCCCACGACGGCAACTTTTTTACCCCGGTGTATGGGAGTCGAACTATCCGGCATATAGGCTTTCATCAGGTTTATCCGGGTAAGAAATTCATTGGCCGAATAAACGCCGTTTAAGTTTTCACCGGGAATGTTCATGAATTTGGGAAGCCCCGCGCCGGAACCGATAAAGACCGCTTTATACCCATAGGTGCCGAACAATTCATCAATGGTCAAAGTCTTACCGACAACTGTGTTTACCGCGATCTCCACACCCATGTTTTTCAAACCCTGGATTTCTTTTTGTACAATAGCCTTGGGAAGCCGGAACTCGGGAATACCATAGGAAAGGACGCCTCCTTCAACATGAAGGGCTTCAAAGATCGTAACCCCGTAGCCTTTTTGAGCAAGGCTTCCCGCGCAGGCAAGTCCGGACGGTCCCGAACCCGCCACAGCCACCCGGCTTCCTCCAAATCTTTCGGCAGCCGTAAATTTTTTGTCTGAAGCCTTGTCAGCAGCGTTATGATAGTCCGCCGCAAAACGTTCCAGCCTGCCGATAGCCACCGGTTCCCCTTTGTGTCCCCGGACACACTTACCCTCGCATTGAGTTTCCTGGGGACACACCCGGCCGCATATTGCCGGAAGGGAATTATACCGGGTAATAATCTGATATGCTTTTTCAAACTCTCCGGCGGCGATTTCCCCGATAAAGGCGGGAATGTCGATAGTTACGGGACACTCGGACACGCAGGGTTTGTTTTTGCACCCAAGGCAGCGTTTGGCTTCGTCCGCCGCCTGAGCTTCGGTATACCCCAGTGCCACCTCAAGAAAGTTTCCGCTCCGTACTTTCGGATCCTGAACAGGCATTTCGTTTTTTGTTAAGGCCATGTTTGGCCGGGCCATATTCGGCATTTACGATACCCTCCCGGCCGCTTTTAATAAGTTGCATGAAACCTCCGAAGGGTTTCGACAGGCTTCCCAGGCTCTTGCTTCAAAGGGTCTATATATGGCCGACCGGGCCAGTGCCTCGTTAAAATCAACTTCGTGTCCGTCAAAATCAGGGCCGTCCACACAGGCGAAGCGGGTTTTTCCTCCCACGCTGAGCCTGCACCCTCCGCACATTCCCGTACCGTCTATCATGATGGGGTTCATGCTGACCGTAGTTTTAATACCATGGGTCTTGGTTAGCGCGGCGACAAATTTCATCATTACCAGGGGACCTATGGCGATGACCTCGTCGTAGCGTTCCCCCTGATCAATAAGCAGTTGAAGCGCCCCGGTTACCAGTCCGCGTCTGCCGTAACTCCCGTCGTCTGTCATAAGAAAAAAGCGGCTGCTTACCGTTTTGAATTCTTCCTCCAGAATAACCAGGTCTCTGGTACGGAACCCGGTAATGGCATGAACCTCCGATCCTTGTTGATGGAATTTCTTCGCTACCGGATAGGCAATGGCGGATCCAACACCACCCCCCACGATGGCTACTTTGCCTGCCCCGCAATCCGTAGCTTTCCCCAGGGGGCCTACAAAATCTTTCACGATGTCTCCTTCCCTCAGGCAGTTAAGCTGCCACGTAGCGGCTCCCACTATCTGAAAGATGATCGTTACGGTTCCCCTTTCCCTGTCGAAATCCGCGATGGTAAGAGGTATCCGCTCCCCGTTTTCATTGGCCCGCAAAATGACAAATTGTCCCGGTTCAGCTTTGGCCGACTCCAAAGGGGCGGATACTTCCATCAGGGTTATTGTGGGGTTAAGGCTTCTTTTTTTTGCAATCTTTACCATGTGGCAAACCTCTCTGACCGCAAAACAACAACTATCCCGCCTCAAGGCGGACCTTTTCATTCGTATTCCACGACATTGGCCCAGCGAAGAAGCAGTTCCCGTTCTTCCGGTTTGCCTTTTACCAGCTGGGAAGCCGACACAATGGGGATCCATTTTTCCACATACTGCCGGGCGGTATCACTTTTTTTGCAAAAAAGCCCAAGGTATTTTTCCGCCGTGTCGTTCTGCTCCGCCAGGGAAAAAAGCAGAAAGGTCCGCGCCGCCCCGGCGGAAGCGTTCCCCTGAGTGGCGTGGGACCAGTCGATAATATAGGCCTCGTCATTTTTGGTGATGATGATGTTGCTGGGATTAAAGTCCCCGTGGCAAAGCTTGGTATGTTTGGGCAGGCTGTCCAGCCTCGTATGGAGTTCGTACCGGGTCGTGGCGTCAAGCCCCGATTCCCGGATCTTCCGGTGCATCTTTTCGGTATGCAGCGGAAGCCGGGGAGCGGAATAGCTGTGCATCGAAAGCTGTATGTCCACAAAACGTTCCAGGTATTTGTCAAAATGTCCCGGATTTTTTTCCATTAGTTCCGCAAGTGTTGTTCCTTCGATATACTCCATCACCAACGCCCATCGGTCCTCGATCCGGGTAACTTCCAACAGCTGGGGAACTTTAAGGCCCGTCTCCATAACACAGGCCATGTTCATCGCCTCGTTGAATACATCCGATACCGGATGTTCCTTCACCATAAGTTTGATTACC
>JAISCR010000067.1 GCA_031265435.1 Treponema sp. | reverse complement strand
GACGCGGTGGTAACGACGAAGGACACGGTATACGTGTTCGAGTTCAAGCTGGCGGGGAGGGGTACGGCAGAGGAGGCGCTAAAACAGATAGACGAGAAGGGGTATCTCATTCCCTGGACTGCCGGAGGGAAGAAGCTGGTCAAGGTGGGGGCGGTATTCGACCCGGCCGCGCGGACCCTGGGGGAATGGCGCCAAATCTGACAGGTCCCCGGGGCGCACACTCCACCCCTCACCCTGTATTCACTTCACCCTGTATAAGAGATTTTACAGTTTTAAGGTCCAGCCCGGTGGCTTCGGTAACTTTTTTAAGGGGTATGCCCATTTTGAGGAGCTTTTCGGCTACTTCGCGTTTAGCCCTGGCTTCCCATTTAGTGGTCAATCCCGCTTCCTCCAATACCCTCTCAAGGGTTATCGCGCTCTTACTCATCTTCAAGGCCTCCTTGACCTGCTCCGCGTTCGCTCTGGTTATCACTTCCAGATATGCCCCGGCGCCCGCCCCTTTCCCTAGCCCCTCTACCGCCTTGGCTACCTCCCGTATCCCCGCCATGTCCAGCCGGTTGTCCAAGTCCCTCAGCCACAGATTCTCCTCCGCTAAAAGCCGCTTACTTTCTATGATTTGGATAGGAAGTATGTCTCCGCTGACAGTATAAATCCCCGGACTCCTTTCTTCAACTCTGTAACCGCGTACCTTCCTGAAATGGGCCAGGAGGTCACGAGGGTGCCGGCTTTCCACGAAACTCAGAGTACACTCGGTGACAGGTACATGTTCCAGAGAAGCATACAGACAGGCATAGCCGTAGACTTTGTAAAAATCCCCGATCGACACATAGTCCGTAGGGCTTTTATATTCGAAAATATTGATTGAACGGAAGATGGCGGCGATATTTTTCATAAGGGGGATATGATTTTGTTTTTTGATGATGATGAGATCAATACGGAGTGGTGCGGTATTCAGCGGTATTTCAGATTGAAAGTCCAGGAGGGCGGAGAATTGGGCCAATTCGAGCCGGATGGCCTCATAGAAGGCGGAATGCCAGTTGATAAGGGAATCATCGGAGGTTTGCCGGTGTTGGGATGTCATAGCATGCCTCGCTAAACAAGGGTATCGATACTCCTATTACGGTGTTGGGATGGAAGGCGCTTTGAAATTTTGGAGATTTTGTTGATTTTACCTGAATTTCTGAGATGGATGATAAAATTCAAGAAGAAAAACCACAGAGATACACGGAGTAACCCAAGAATTTTCTCTAAAATCCAAGCCGTTCGTGAGGTTCGTGGTTAAATTTCTTCAGAATCTGTGGGTCAAGTTTAGCCGCTTGCCTCCCCCGCACAAGCGGGTTCCTGGGTTGTTGATTTTTCCAGGCCAAAAAGGGGAATAATTCGTTGTATTATAAGGAATTAGTTAAATTTTCTTTAATATAGACAAAAATCGAAAAAAAAGTACAAAAAACCTTGACATGCGTTGTTGATCAGGAATATACTCTACTATAAGATAAAGAGGATTATGGGCGGTCGTAGGCTGCTTCCCTCTTGTCATTTCCAGGAGGATTCCTAAATGAAGAAAGCTCTAGTTGTTCTTTTAATCCTTGCGGTAGCAGGGGGGCTGTTTGCGCAGGAGTTCTCTCTTAGCGGTAAGGTTGATGCATGGTTGATCCCGTTCCAGTATATTAACCGGGATGGGGATTCCCTTATTGGCGCTGGTCTGGGCCGGGATAATAACGGCGGTAACGGCCTGCGGGGCCGCCTTTTCGGCGAAGCCAAGACCGACACCCTGGGGCTCAGAATTCAGCTCCAGTTCTATCCTGCCGGTGCTTCCGGTACTAGCGTTCTCAGTTCTGTCGAGTATGATAATACTCTTCTCCCCGACCCACTTACCACTGAGAGTACTACCATCGAAAACTTTGTCCAATTTGATGATTTCGTAGGAGTCTGGTGGAAGCCGATTGACTGGTTCCAGCTTGATGTCGGCAAGTTTGTCAGCGATCCCCTGCGCGGCAAGATCGGTGACGGCAGTTGGATGGACGGGGTTACCGTCATGTCCTATGACGGTGACGAGATTTTCAGCCGCTTTAAGAGCAATGGGCTCAATAACGGCGCCTCAGGTAATGCCGGCGTATTGGCGAGCTTCACATTGGGCGACCTCTTTATCGGCGCACTGGTTCCCAACCTGAAAGCCTTCGGGCCGGGCGATTACGAAGGCTTTGCCGGCGGCAAAGGAAATGTTTATGAGACTGTTAACTATGCTGACGGCCTGAGTGAAGCCGGCCGGGTATATGAACGGATCCAGGTTGCCGTCGGTTACACCATCCCCGATATCGGCCTTGTCCGGGCCCAGTACGTAGGCGCCAATAGCAGTGTGACACAGGCTGCTGCCACCGGTGCCTATACAATTGCTGCTCCCCGGATCGAAGCGGCCTTTGCCTTCACTGCGGTTGAGGGGCTTACCCTGGATATAGGCGGCAAGGTTCCTCTTCCCATCAAGGCTAGCTCGCAAAAGAGTTGGAATACCACGGATCTTGAATGGAAAAAAGTACCGGGCGACTGGGAAGCTCAGGCTCCCTATCAGGTTTCCGTGGGTGTTTCCTATGTACTCGATGCCCTCACCATTAACGGCCGGGTAGATACCAAATTTGCCGGGAGCTATGATACTGGGGCTCCCAATTCAGATCCGGTAAAATTTGGCCCGGAAGTCAATTTTCACCTCTTCCCCACCTATGATCTTGGGATAATGGTAGTCGGCCTCGACTTTGGTCTTGCCTGGTACGGCGAAACTACCGAAGATGGAGATGCTATTTTTTTACCTGCTCGCGCCGGTGGTGTTGCTAGGGAAGCAGACGGTGGCGTCCGGGTTGGCGGCGGCCTCTATGCCCAGAAGAGCTGGGGCGACTGCACCATCCGTGGCGGCCTGGCTGTCAAAGCTGGTACCGAGGTTAACGGCGTAAAGGAAGACGCCATATTCACCATTCCGATAGTGTTTGAGTACTCCTTCTAATCATACCGTAACGCGAATTTCAGGGGCCGTCCGGCGGGACGGCCTTTTTTTACCCAAAAAAGCCTTAAAACCTGCCTGTCCCCCACGAAATTCACAATATCATCTTCGTTTCCTCTTCCGTTCGTGTGGTCGAACCGGAGGTTCGTTGTGGTAAAATTTCTTCGTTTGTCCGTCCGTGGTTACAGAACCGCCGGAACCGCAACCCCCAGGTCTTTGGCCGTGGCCGTGAGGGTTTCCCAAACCCCCGCGCTGAGGGGGACGCCCTTCATTTCACATTCGGCTTCCGCCTCGTGTTCTTTCTGACCGGCGTAGTATACCCGGCTTGCACCCTCGGCGGGGGTTAGGGAACTAAGGTCGTCCAGCATGGCGGCCATATCTCTCTTGAATT
>JAISCR010000062.1 GCA_031265435.1 Treponema sp. | reverse complement strand
TGAGGGACAATGCTGAAATCCCCCAGATGAAACTGGTAGCCGATAGAAGGGTTAAACTCCAGGTGTTTTTCGAACTGGGCGGTGTGCTGGGAATAGTGGGTATACGCGGAGCTGTCGGGATCCATATAGTCAAAATCCTCCATAAGCCCGCCCTTGGAGGACAGGACGGATAAAAAGGAAAAATAGAGCTGGATGTTTTTAACCACGAATTCCAGGCCAAGGGCGGCATAGGGAACAAAATATTCCTGCCAGTCCAGGCGGCTTAACACCTGGTTCCCCTCGTAGACAAATTCGCTCATGGTTCCGTAGAAGAAGCCGGCGCTGGTTTCCAGGGACGAAGAAAACCAGGGTTCCCGCGGGACAGCCGCCGGTTCCCGCGGGACAGCTACCGGTTCCCGCGGAACCGCTACCGGTTCCGCCGGGGTCTGGGCATACAAGGCGGAACACAACAGCGTAAGCGCCGCAAGAATACCTACTATTCGTTTCATTTTACTGCTCCTGTTTCCTGTATGCGCCCTGCCTTGGGGAAACAAGCTGGTTTCCGCAAGGTATGAGCGGGAAGCTGATTACCACTTAAACGGGACTTTATGCGCCGTCAGGTACGTATACGGCGCATTCGGGGTTAGGTTGGTAACTTGGCCATAATAATCACGAACGAATTCCCTGCCGGGGAAAGCGTCAAGCGCTCCCGGGTTGAGAGCTGGATCCGCGCTTACATAGCACCCAATAGAATCAATAGCCAAGGTGTCATTCTTGTTTGCCCTGCGGTATTGCAGATAAAAGGGGCTAGTCATACCCTTTTCAATGGCATGCTGTCCAAAGGAGAGTTCGAGGGTTATCCATTTATCTCCCTCCAGGGCAGACTCGGAAGCTGAGTTGTTCGTAAGCTTGTCTTTCATTTCACTGAGAAAGCGGGTGTTTTTATCAACCATCCGCAGCTCAGCTATCGCGCCGGGATTGCCCCACCCCTGGGCCGTTGTATAACCAATCCTTACCGCAGCTCCAAGGCCCGCATTTGCGTCCAATAATTTGCCGTTGCTTACGTCGGATGCCGCCTCGGTTTGTACAAAGGTGTACTCCTTGAACGAGGGGGATTTGTCTGCCGGTATGACTATAATATCGGTAACAGCCAAGTAGGACGTAGTTGGCGCAGACGGCTCATTTGACGTATCCGGCGAGGTATACGCCTCAAGAGCGACCGACCGTTGCCTGACCCTCTGCGCAAATTCCGCCTCGATTTCCCCGGCTTTGGCCTTGTTTATCTCCGCTACTATGTCCCAGATCGAGATTAAACTGTCCTCGATGTTCGGAAGCCCGCAAAGATCAGATTTCCCGACAATGCTCGCCACCCAACTGTTATAATCCGTCACAATTTGGCCCGTGGAAGTAAAGGCGGTGTTGTTTCCGCCACGGGAAGAGGCAGTAAAGACAGATTTGCTGGTTAGCTCCTCAACCATTTCTTGTTGCTCCGGTGTCCTGGCAGCGGCCGTTGTCGTTACAGCATAGTAAAGGGCATCTTCCATTTGGGCATCGGAGTTCAGGACAGACCCGGTATAGGAGTAGTTAAACTCGACCGCCCCGCCCCAGTAGCATTGGACAATCAGATGAGTCCCGTAGGAATTCAGAATGTACGCCGCGCTCTTTGTGGCGATATCCGCTTCAAACTGGTCGTCCAGGAGATTTTTCAGCACAGCAGGCGAGGCTTTCCTCAACCATTCTTGTTGCGTAACATGAAGACCCCGCGCTATGGCGTAACGGGTTGTTGGCACGGTTGTCTGACCAGGATTTTGACCGGGATTTTGAACAATGGTTTTACCGTCGGCGTCAGAAGCCGCGCCGGACACAAAAGCGCTTTCTACCCCGCCGCCGAACAATGCGCCCGCTATTGGGCCGCTTGCGGATGTTGAGGATGCGCCGCCGAGGGCGCCCCATATATCGTCGAAGAGCGATCTGGCCGCCGGTTGTTTTAAGACCGATAACGATAATGATGACGACAAGGTTGCATCGTTGAAGCCGTAGAGTTCCGCCAGCATTTCTTTGGCCGATTGCCCGCTTGAGTACTTCAACTCGCTTAACGAGGTCGCCGCCCGTCTGCCCAGATCCGCCACATTCACCTTGTCTACATCAAGGATGGGCCGGGTTATTTTTACCTCCCTCCGGTTCATATAGGCGGAGTTTATCACGTCGTACCCGTAGAGCAAAAAAGTATCCTCGTCGCTGAGCGCTATCCGCTCCAGGTCCGGGTCTCCCGGGTCTCCCTTTCGTTTGACGACCGACAGTATCTCAAGCGTGGCGGTTTCCCCGTCTTTCTCGAAGGAAAGGGTTATGATTTCCCCGTTGGGGATGCCTTCGTCGTCATCTTCCGCCGGAGGCATCTGGCCGGTGAAGTAGAGTCTGCCGTCAAGCGGAAGGAAATAACCGGTTTCGCCGGCGCCGGAGACCGAAACGCTTATCTCGCGGTTGGCGGCTTTTCCGGGGCTAAGCTGGATAAACCGGTCGGTAACATCTGTGCCCGCCGCAACCGTTTCGTCGACTTCAAATACGACCGCGGTGTTATACTTCGCCTTTTCGTTGAGCAGCACCGCCGAGGCAATATACTCCTCGCCGGTTCCAGCCACCATAAAATCGGTAGAGCATCCGGTCAGCAGCGCCGCCAGCCCCACGAATATGGCGCACGCCGCGCCAATAATCTTTTTCATATCACTCCCCCATATAATTAGGGTAGTATCTGCGGAAATGCGAAAAAAATCAATATATTCTACAAGATTCCCCCCCAAAAAACCTGCCCGAAAGGAGCTCCAGGGCTGAACCGGCCCGGCCAGGGACTCCAAAAAGACGCCTGTCGCCGGGTTTTGTATAAATTTTTATCGAAATACGCCTCCAGCGCCCGGACGGCTCCTCCCTGCTATTCTTCCTTTCGCGGTAAATCTTTCCTACAGCGGGTCCCGCTTAGCGCCGAAATCAAGCTCCGGGAACACCGGGCTGGAATCCGCGGCGGCTTTGTTTTCCGCCTTTATCGCGTCGAACACTTCCTGGCGGAACACCTTTACGGTCTTGGGAGCGTCCACCCCGATGCGCACCTGGTCTCCCCGTATTTCAATGATGGACACGGAAATATCGTCCCCGATTATTATTTTTTCGTTTATTTTTCTGGAGAGTATCAGCATGGCTCCTGCCTCGCGGCGGCGGTTTTGCCAGCGGCGGACAGCTCGCTCATAATGTCGTGTTTGGTCTTCCACCGGGGATCGGTCAGCACCGCCTGTTTTCCCGTCCTGATGTCCCGGTTGATGACCAGGGGCCCCTGAAGGTTGGCCGTCATGGGCCCTCCGTCCGGGGGAATGGTCACCACCGAAAAGATCAGCGCCTTCTCCGGGCCCGCAAGACCGATGTCCCGCAGATCCTCGTCCTCAATGTCCAGCTCGTAATCGGGCCGGAACAGGAA
>JAISCR010000038.1 GCA_031265435.1 Treponema sp. | reverse complement strand
CTATGGGTTGGGTTGACGCTCTGATTATCGGGCTCTGCCAGGCGGTTGCCATTGTTCCCGGGGTTTCCCGCTCGGGGATGACCCTTTCGGGGGCTCTTTCCCGGAAACTGGACCGGGATATAGCGGCCCGGTTCTCCTTTCTCTTGTCTATCCCGGCTATTCTGGGTGCTTTGGTATTGCAGTTCAAGGATATGCTGGGTGGGGGGGCGGAGGCGGCTGCGGGTAAAGAAGATATAGGCATGGGGGCTGCCGCAGCGGGGACCATCACCGCCGCCATAGTAGGTTTTTTCGCGGTAAAATTCATGCTAAAAATTGTACGTGAACGGCCGCTGCGGGGGTTTGCAGTATATGTGGCGATCCTGGGCGTACTGGTCTTGGCGGATCAATTCGGGAGTCATTTCTTCTTTTAGCTGATATGTTTTGAAATCACCTCCAGTTAGATTGATTTTTTATTCGCCGCGCGGGTGCAATTTCTTTTTCGGGGCAAAATAGGGAAAGTATGATATACTTACGGTATCCCACGGGAGGGGGATACCCTATGGACACAAAAAACGGGAAAAACTCATAACGGGCGCCGTAGCGGAATTTGAGGTGGGCCTGCGGTCAAAAGCAGTACAATTCGAGGCAACCCACGCCGAACGAAAACTGACTATCAGCGTCATAGAAGCGCTCTGGGGGGAATCCCGGAAGCTGTCGGATGAGATTCTCAAGCGGGTCTATACCGAATTGACCAATGACAGCGAGGAAAAGCTGGTACAGGAAAAAAAACAGCGCTCGGGGAAGCGGGAATAACCGTTCGGAATAAGGGGAAACAGGAACGGCAGATACAGACCACCCAGGGGGTGTTGAACATAAGGCGGAGTGTCTTGAAGGTACAGCGGGACGGGACTGAGGGTACGGCGTACCGCAACCGGGAGATCCTGCCCCTGGATGACTATTTACAGATAACCGGGCTGCCGTTCAAAATGAGTCCTGAAATGATGGCGGAGACGGCCTTCTTCGGCGTTCATGAAAGTTCTTTTGCGTCAGCCGAACAGATGACGCGGAAATATCTGCCCGCCCGGATAAGCGACAGCCTTATCCGGGATGTAACCGAATATGCGGGTAGAAAAACCTTTGAGGAAGATAACCACCGGGCCTGCCCGATAGACCAGAATCTGGATAAGATCCCTGACAAACCGGATAAGAAGGGGATTTTATATATCATGGTAGATGGGGCGGCTATCAACACGCGTCTGAAGGACGAACAAGGGTCTACCTGACGGGAAAACAAACTGGGACTGGTCTTCAGCAGCGCTAATTTACGGAAGCGGAAGGACGGAGTTACCCATGACATTCTGAAAAAAGAATATATGCCCTGTCTAAGTTCGGTAGAACAGTTCAAGGGATACCTGTTGGAATGTGCGGTTCGTAACGGGTATGGCCGGTATGAACAGACTATTCTGGTAAGCGACGGGGCGAGTTGGATACGAAACATGGGGGAAGAGTTATTTTCCGGCGCGCTGCAGATACTGGACTTTTACCATCCGGCGGAAAACATCTACCGTTTTGGAAAGTATCTTTTTCCCGGGGAGCCAAAACAGTATACACCCTGGGCGGAAGAACTGATTGAGCTGTTACGAAACAGCCGGGGAGATGAAGTGCTGAGGCGGCTGGAACCGTATAAGGGGAAAACCTTTCTCGGGGGAGTGGTAAACCCGTACACCTATATTGAGCATAACAAGATATATTACGCTGAATACAAGCGGCGAGGGTATTACATAGGGTCGGGGCCGATAGAGAGCGGGAACAAGACGGTGGTACAAACAGGCGGGGATGAGGTGGGATGAGGCCCATGCGCAAGAGATGGTAACGCTGAAGGCCAAGGAAGAAAGCGGGAGTTGGGGCGCATCGGTTCGGGACTTTATCATGGCTGCCTAAATGCCCCGAAAAAGGAATTGCACCCAGCCTAAAAAACTGTAGGAACCTGTCCCAAAACCATACGTTTTAGCGCATAGTCAATTAGTTTTGGGACAGGCTCTGCATTACTCCAAATTCCGGTGATTTCCTTCCATTTTTTCCTTTGTCATGCCGGTACGCGCGGTCAAGTCCATGATAATCATGTCAAAGGTGACAAGGAGGCTCTGTTCAAAGAGATTACCCATGGGCTGACAGGATGGGACGACATCCGCTGTGCCCAAATACACGGAAGCGGGTACAAAAAAGACGCAATCAACAAGCGGAGCGGTTTTCTTGAAGGGATCGCCTGTAACAAGCGCCACGCGGGCGCCTTTTGACTTCGCTTTTTCCACAACGTAATGTATGTGCCCGATTTCACCGCAGCCGGAAGTGGCTATGAGCAAATCGCCTTGTCCAAGGGAAGGCGTGGTGTCGTCCCAGACCCAGTGAACGTCAAAGCCCAGGTGCATGAGGCGCATGGTAAAAGCCCGTGTCGAAAGCCCCTCGCGCCCAACGCCTATCGTGATAATGCGCTTCGCGGAGAGTATTTCCAAAACAAACGTTTCAACACTTTTCTTGTCGAGTCTTTCAAAAACTTTTTCAAGCTCGTCAATAATTTTTTTTGATAATGCTGAATAATCCATAACAGACTCCTCGTGTTAAACTATTTTTCAAATGCCGCTTTCAAAAGTTCGACAGACTTTTTCATGCCCTCATACACATGCTCATCAGTATCCTCAAAAATCGTGACAACTTCCAGATACTGGACGATACGCTCAAGCCCTGCCTGTTTTGTTTTTTCAACGATAAATTCAGGGCTGAGCATTCCGCCTGGATTGGTAAAATCCCAGTGCCTGTCCCACTGCCCGTCCGTCTGCTGTAAATGTACCGCGCCGATATGATCTTTACACATTTCAAACCACAGCGAAATATCCGCCTCATCTTTCAAAAGCGGCTTAAAAAGAGCATGTCCCCAATCGATCAAAAGCATCACGGGGATGTCCGTTCCCTCTAAATCACGCATGAGTTTCAAGGACACATCAGGACTGTGGGGAAACTCGGTGACAAGAGGCGTCGCCTCAATTTCAATATGCTGAAGTCCCTTTTCCTTCCCATAAGACGCAAGACGGCACACTGAATCAAGCATTGAACGGTAACGCTCTTCGCGGATTTTACCATCCCGGGCATCGGCATAATCCATTCCACCCAAGGGGGTACCCAGGACTTTCACTCCCATCGCGCTTGTCATGTCAATGGCCCGCATGAAAAATTTTTCGGAAATATCACGCATCTCTTTTGACGGGGCCAGAAGTTGGGGATACGAATACGCCGCAAGACCGCCGAAAGTCGCGTCAATTGAAAGCCCAGCCTTTTCAAACTCCCGTGAAAAAGAAGACGCGATTAGGTCGCGCTCTTTTTCCGGCCACCATGGATCAACCAAGTCCCATGTAAACTGGATATGCTTTACGCCGAAATCTTCCGCACACATTTTCGCGAGTACATCGGGTTTCATCCAACGCTTTACCGCGAAGGAAAGATTGAGTCCAAGCTTCATTTTACGCCCTCCTGCTTCCATGATAAAGCCTTATGACGCTTTTGCCGTGCGCCAATTATCGATCCTATTGAGTCAAACGATATTGCCAGTACCACAACAACGCCGCTTACCGCAGTCTGCCAATAAATATTCACCCCGTAAAGAACTATCATGTTTTGTATGATGCTTATGATAGCCGCGCCGAGGAGAGCGCCTGCCGGGCTTCCTATACCGCCCGTAAGCGCAACCCCGCCAATGACAGACGCAGCTATTGAGTTCATAACCCAGGAGTCCCCAATACTCGGCTGGGACGCTCCAAGCCGCGCTACCATCAGGACGCCCACCAGGGCGGAGAGCATTCCGACAAGGGCGTACACTAAAACACGCACAGAATCAACATTTATGCCGAGCATATTAACCGCACCGCGATTGTTGCCTATTGCGTAAATGTAGCGGCCGAAAGTCGTGCGCTGGGTCAGAAAAAGCACAAGGATAAGTACGATTATTGTCAGCACAAACGGCATAGGCACACCAAATAAATTACCTTTTCCCAAAAACTGTATACCTTCCGGTATGCCCACAATCGCCTTGCCCTTCGTGATGACAAGGTTCACGCCGCCGTAAACTCCCTGCATCCCGATTGTTACAACCATCGCGTTAAGACGCAGCTTCGTTATTATCGTTCCATTGATAAACCCGAAACACGCGCCAAGTATAAGACAGGCGCCAAAAGCTATCGCCGGAGGGATTCCGGCGTTTACCATCATCAGACCGGAGAGAACTCCGCTGAGAGACGACATCTTTCCCACCGAAAGATCAAGTTCACCTAAAAGCAGCAGACAACTTTGCCCTATCGCGATGATTGATACAAACGCCAGGTCGCGTACGACAGATTGTATATTGAATTTTGTCAAAAAGTTTTTTGACGTAAAAACCGCTATCACTACCATAAGAAAAAAAATAAGGGCAATGTTCAAGAGCTTGCTCTTTTTTATGCTGTTTATCATGTTGAGTATGATTGTGTTTTGACCGCTGCCACCCATCACGCCACCTTTATTCCAATACCAATCCCATTATGGCATTGAGTAATTCTGTTTTGTTGACCGGCGCCGCAAAGTCGCCCGCCATTTTCCCGTCATACATTGCGATTACACGATTTGAACACTTGAGCACTTCTTCCATTTCGGAGGAAATAAGAATTATACCCATCTGGTTTTCTTCGGCGAATTTTTTCATTAATTTATAAATCTCGATTTTTGAACCAACGTCAATTCCCTTTGTGGGCTCGTCAAACACAAGTATCTTCGGCCTGGCGAACATTGACCGCCCGATGATGGCTTTCTGCTGGTTGCCGCCGCTTAAATACTGGATAAATTGGTTGAGCCCCGCTATTTTTATGTTGTACATTGCCACAACATCCTGCGCGGTGGCTTTCTCCTTTTTTGAGGATACGACTATGCCATTGGTAATCCGCCGCAGAAGTGGGATTGAGATGTTGTACAAAACCCCCATATTTGGAAGTATCCCGTGCTGCTTGCGTTCTTCCGGCAGATAAATAAGGCCATTGTTCACCGAATATACAGGGCTGCCGAGTTTCCAGTTTTTCCCTTCAACAGTGACCGTACCACTCCATGCGGGCAAATAGCCGAAAATCGCCTGCATGATTTCCGTCCTGCCGCTGCCAACAAGCCCCGAAAACCCAAGAATCTCCCCTTTATGGAGCTTGAAATTTATGTTCCTGAATCGCTCACCGGTGAGGTTTTTCACCTCCAGGAGGACTTCGCTCTCCCCGGTTTTTTCCGGGCGGTAGTTTTCCGAATCGTCAATTTTTCGCCCCGCCATCTGGGTTATTACCCACGGTATGTCAACTTCGCTCACCGCGGAATGGGCGACCTTGACACCGTTTCGTAAAATCGTTATTTCATCACCTATCGCAAAAATTTCCTCAAGTTTGTGTGAAATGAACACAATCGCCTTGTTTTTCTCTTTAAGCTGCCTGATTATCGAGAAAAGCTTTTCTATCTCGTTTGTCGTAAGGCTGGTGGTGGGCTCATCGAGCAGCAAAACTTCCGCCTTTTCATCGGCCATTGCCCGCGCTATCTGCAAAAGCTGCTTGTCGGAAATCGAAATGTCTTTTACAAGCTCATCAGGCCCCGCGTGCATCCGGAACTTATCGAGATAGGGAATGCTCAGTTTTTCAAGCTCTGAATTTTTGATTAAAAACTTGTTAATACCTGATTTCTTAAACGGGATGAAGAGATTTTCAGCTACAGTCATTTCGCTAAAAAGATTTATTTCCTGGGGGACATAAGCTATCGCGCGGAACAGTTTTTTGTCTTCCGCATTGGAGACATCAACATCGTCTATCAGAATGGCGCCTTCGTCAAGGCGGTAGAGTCCGGTAAGAATTTTTATGAGTGTACTTTTTCCCGCTCCATTCTCCCCTATGATGCAGTGGATCTTACCACGCTCAATCACAAGATCAACAGAATCAAGGGCGCGTACGCCAAAAAATTCCTTTACTACACCTTGCGCAACAACTGCCGCCGCCATGACAAAAGCTTCCTACATTTCTTGGACGATTTTTATCCACTCGTCAACATTTTCGGGTGTGATGAAATCAATGCCCGTATCAACAACCGCCGGCAGTTTCACGCCAAGTGAAGCCTGCCAGAGCATTAAAACGGTCATTGATCCCTGGACACGCGGAACCGTACAGGATGAAGCCTGCATAACACCATCCTTGATAAGGGTAAGCTGTTCAATCTGGTTTTCAAGGCCCACAAGCTTTACCCTGCCGACTTTCCCTGCTTCCTTAATCGCGTTGCCGATGCCGATAGGAGCCGCCGCATCGCAGCAGACAAAACCGTCAAGATCAGAATTCTGCGCCATGATTGCCGCAGCCTGGGACTGGGCTTCCTGGATATTGTCGTTGGAAATACCAATCGCGGCAACCTGTATGTTGGGATATTTTGCGAGCGCCGCCTGGTGCGCCGCGAAACGTTCCTCGTGGTTCGAAGCAGTCGGCACACCGCGCATGATCGCTACCTTGCCTCTTCTGCCAATGAGATTTGCCAGATAGTCCGATGCCATAGCCGCCTGTTCGGAAAAATCGTTTCCAACGGAAGTGAGCCCGGAACCTTCCGGCGCGGAGGCGTCAAAAATCATCACGGGTATTCCCAGCGTGCGGATTTCATCGACAATAGATTTATTGGCCGCCCAATCGTCCGGGTCAAAGGCGATACCGGTAGGGCGTGTAGCCGCCGCCTGCGAAAGGATGGTATTCTGCTCCGCGACATCCGGCGTATTAGGAGCGCGGAAATCGACAACAACTTTCCTGCCGAGGGCGTTGCTCAAAACCTGCGCTTCTTGCTGCGCCCCTTTGTTCACCTCGTCAAACCACGGGTGAACGCCCTTGGGCACAACGATAAACGTAAGATCGCTCTTGTCTTCCGCTGGCCGTGCCGCCTGACCGCTGCTTTGGGTGTTTCCACCGCAACCAGCCAGTACCATGACGCTCACAATAAACATCATTGCAATAACGCTTTTCTTCATTTTTTTCCTCCTGCATTTTTCTCCACCTTGAATGGTGATAAAATTTAGTTATGCGCCAGTCAAAACGCATACCCGTGTATATGCTAAACACCCCCATTGGGGCTGTAGTAGCCTGGAAAGATAAAACAAAAAATAAGAGGGAATTTTTAGGAAATACGGTGCAGGGTACTTGACAAAACCTGTCTGCCCAATAAAATTACTTGGTACTTGGTACTTGGTACTTGGTACTTGGTACTTGGTACGAGTAGTAGGCTCATGAGATTATGGTAAACCCCAAAGTTTTTTTTGTCAAGTGCTGCTCGCAGATTCGTTATCAGCGCTCCCGCTTCCACCCCAAACCAGCTCTTGGCTATCCTCCCCCGTGTCTCCCCTACGCGCTCCACTCTCCGGTTCTCCCAAGAGTTCGGTATCTCCTCACAGCTCCCGTCTATCGCCAGCGTTACATAGCCATATGGACCGCTTCTTTCCCTCTATTAAAAATGCTGCGGATACTCCTGGCTCAACATACTGAATACTTCAGGATTGAGATTCTGCCGTTGCCGTAAATAATCCTGTTCGCTTACCGTCTGATCCACTTTCTCCGCCGCCTGAAAGTATTGTCGTACTTCCATCGTCGTAGTCAATGCCTTCTTCCCCAAGGCGCACAGCACGATATCCTTCAGCGCCTTGCACGAACGGCGGGGCTGGTGCCGGAACCGTATCAACGAGATTCGGGAACGGCTTGCGGAACTTGAAACACAACAACGGGAAACGCCATGAACGAGGAAAGCGAAAACATTGCCATGAACTGGAAAGATTAATAAAAAAGGTCAGTTGAGCCTGTTCCAAAATCCCAGCCAATACGTGTCAGGGTAAAACCGGCTCGAGGTTCAAAACGTCCAATAAGAGGCTTGGAACGTCCAGGGGACTCCTTCGTCATATACTCATACCGCTCTTTCAACGCCCCTCCGCTCTTACTCCGTATCAACGTCCATGCCGCCTGTACCAGTAACGCCCGCAGATACCCATTCCCCGCTTTCGTTATTCCCCCATATCTCACCAGTGTTCCTGATATATCAACCCGAGGCGCCAGTCCCAGATAATTGCTCACCTGTCCCGCATTCTCAAACCGGCTCCCATCCCCCACGTATGCAAGTGATACTACCGGCCCACCCCCCGGCGCCCCTTTGAACCCGCAGCTTTACCACCCGTTTGTGGCTTTGAATGAGTTTCCGCCGCCGCATCTCCTGCTCACTCGGCAACGGCGCCACCGGTAACTGCTCCACTATCCGCGCCAATTTCAATCCCTACATAGTAGTTTCCCGGACCATGAAAGTTACATGACCTTGCCTTGTTGGCTCCGCCACAGCCTCTCCAACGGCTCCGTAATGTTAAATCGCCGATATACGCTTGCCCTCCCCTTCCGAATCATGCTAATTTCTTGGAAGCAGATTGTTAAACTGGCTGTGAGGTTGTATGGAATGAAGGCCGCTATTATTTTCGGGTCCCGGTCGGATATAGAAATCATGAAAAAAGCCGCCAAAGTGTTCAGGGAATTTGGGGTAGCCTATACCGCCCATATCCTGTCCGCCCATCGGACGCCGGAACTCCTGGAGAAAGTCCTCGAAGGGCTTGAATCGGAGGGAACGGAAGTGATCATTGCCGGGGCGGGGCTGGCCGCCCATCTTCCGGGGCTTATTGCCGCCAAGACCCTCATCCCGGTGATAGGGGTACCCGTGAATTCCGGGGGGCTTGGGGGTATGGACGCCCTCCTCTCCATCGCGCAAATGCCCAGCCCTATTCCGGTTGCCGCCGTGGGGGTGGATAACGGGGCCAACGCCGCCTACCTTGCGTGTGAGATTCTTGCCGTAAAGTACGATGAAATGAAAAAACGGCTTGGGGAATTCAGGACGAAAATGAA
>JAISCR010000003.1 GCA_031265435.1 Treponema sp. | reverse complement strand
CACCATGTGAATTTGCCCGTCCCGTGAACGGGGATACCAATCTGTACTCATTTGTTTACATCCTAAAATTGAATTTTTTCTCTTAGGGTAAAAATACCCAAACAGGTCATTTGATACACGCTCAATAAAATTGTTGTATTATACTGTTTGCACGTTCTGTCATAATTTTTCCAACCTCAACAAGTCATCGGCAGTTGCGAGAATAGCCTCTTTTGCGGGACGGGATTGCAAAATTTAACAGCTTTTTTGCTTTAGTATTACTGGTTGCATGTTTTGACCGAGAAGAGTCGCTATTATTCTCAGTGACGGGTTGAAAATCGCTGTTAGGCGGATTATAAAATTGGGGAGTTCTTTTGTTGGGACTTTTGCGGCTTTTTCTCCCAAATTTTGACGTAAGATTGTCGCTACGTCTAACATCGAAAGTGTTTCTCCCGTTGTCGCTAAAAAACGCTCACCCTTAGCATCTGGTTTTGTCGTAGCCAAAATGTGCAAGTCTGCCACATCACGCACATCCACATAGCCCGACAAAATTTTTGCAACAGCTTTGATTTCACCGTCCAACATTTGGCGGATGATTTTCATAGAATGCGAATAGTCTTTTCCATAAATTGGCCCCATAATACCGACGGGGTTGACGGCCGCCAGTTCTATATCCTTGCCTTCGGTCGCAATGAAGTTCCAAGCCGCTTTTTCCGCCAGTGTTTTCGATTTCTGATAAGGATGAATTTTCACTTCTGTATTCATCCAATCATTTTCGGTGTAAGGTTCTTGATGATTTTTGTGTCCGACACCAATCGCGCCGAAAGCGGAAGTAAGCACTATACGTTTTACATGCCCTCGACAATTTCTTCTTCCACCACGTCAACCACGTTCATCATGCGGATGATTTTTTTCTTTGAGGTGCCCATTGATTCAAAAATCCGGTCAACCCAGACATCGGTTTCTCCGCCGGTGTAAATGAATATATCGCAGTTTTGGATTTTGATAATGTCCCTGGGTGTGGGCTCAAAGGAGCGGCTTTCCGCACCGGGGGGCAGCAGCATAGCAAGATTTACCCGGTCTCCAGCGACTTGCCGCGCAAAATCATAAGCTGGAAAATTGACTGCCGCAAGCTCCGCCTTTCCGTTATCCGCCGTCCCTTCTTTTCTCCCACCTGCGAACAGGGTACATATAGACAAAGACAACGTTATTATCATGAACAAAAAACGTTTTACGTTATACCTCAAAATAAAGTTTTCACATTTCCCCTTGAAACTGATATTTGAGGAAATGGACTTGTTAACCCAAGTTTTCTGTTGAATTATGTTTTTGGAGGATTATATCAACAAATAAAAAATCCCCGTGGCAGAGCCGTGGGGTATTGAAGATTTCACCTTGAAATCTTTGCGTATGCGGGGGAACAAATCCCCCGCACCCCCAGTTTTACGCCCCAGAGGGGCGGGGAATTAAACCCGTAGAGATTAAAAAAAACGAACGTAAACCCTGGCAAAGCAAGGAATGGTGTATACCCCCTGAGGGGAATGCTGAGTTTGTAGCCTGTATGGAGGACATACTTGATGTATACACCCAGGAACGAGATGAAAAGCGGCCGCTGGTGTGTATGGATGAATGTCCGAAACAGTTGATAGGGGAAACGAGGGTACCGTTACCGGTTAAGCCGGGACAGTCGGCATGCTTTGACACGGAATATGAGAGGAACGGAACCTGTGATATCTTCATGTTTGTAGCTCCTCTTGAGGGGTGGCGGCGCGCTGAAATAACGGAGCAGCGAAGGAGGAAGGATTGGGCGGAACAAGAGAAGACCCTGGTGGATGAAGATTTTCCTTTAGCGGAAAAGATACTACTGGTGATGGACAATCTGAACAGGCATAGCATAGCGTCATGGTATGAAACATATCCTGCGGGAGAGGCGAAGCGGCTAAAGGATAAGCTTGAACTGCATTACACACCGAAACACGGCAGTTGGTTGAACATGGCGGAGATAGAACTGAGCGTGATAAACAATCAGGGGTTGCCTGCGCGGGTAGGGACCCTGGAAGAGATGCGGCAGAAGACGCGGGCGTGGAACAAAGTACGGAACGGGAAAGGCCGTAAGATCAACTGGCGGTTTACGACAGCCGATGCCCGGATAAAACTAAGTCGTCTTTACCCTCAGTTTGATTCTTGACTGCCTAGTAGGCGGCCTTGACATCATTAATAGAAATACCGGGGATACCCGGCAGGTGATTTCCTACCGTTATCAAGGGGATTTCAAGGCTTTTTAGATATTTCACATATTCACTCCCCTGTATTATGGGCAGGAGAATTAAACCGTCTACCCGGCGGGAGGCCAGGTTGCTCAGGATATGCCTTTCGGCATCCATATTCTTCTCTGTTACCGCAATATAAGTAAAATACCCCTCATGCCGGGCCGAAAGACTGATAATATTGCTCAACTGGGCAAAATAGTAATTTTTCAGATCAAAAAGCACCACTCCAATAGACATAGACTTTCCCCGGGACAAAGTGGCTGCGATAAGATGAGGCTGATAGTTATATTTCCGGACAATTTCCAGTACCCGTTCCCTGGTTTCACTGTTGATTCCGGATCGCCCATTCAAGGCCCTGTCAACCGTTCCCCGGGAAACATTGCAGATTTTTGCGATTTCTTTGGTGGTTATGGACATGGTCTTCAGTATAATAGGCAATAATTGCCCATGTCAAAGGCGGCTGTGGTTCGTCTTATCTCCGTCTTGACTTTCGTGGGAAGCTGGACGATATTTGTTATGTGGGGATCACCCTACGGAGCCATGCAATAGAGGGGCGTTTAACCCGCAGGGGTTGGCGCAGTGCCTGAGCGTGGCTCTATTTTTATATTTTCAAGATAATGGAATCCTGCCGAAATTATCGCCAAATTTACAGTTCTTCAATCTCTTTGGCGGAAAAACCGCTCACCTGGGCAATCTGCTCAACGGAGAGCCCTATTTTCTTCATCTTGCGGGCTATTGCACGGGTGTTCTCTTTCCCAAATTCTTCCAAACGGGCTTCCATCTCGGCATCCTTACGGGCCTCGGCCTCTTCAACCCGGGTCATTATGATGTCCTGCAGTCTCATATCGGCCTCCTTGAATTCAACATAGTTCCGGTATACTTCAGTATACAGGCGATCCAGTAATTCGATCAACAAACGTAATTCTTCGGTATTCAAAATACCAGACTTTTCGCTCCTCTCCGCAGTTTTCAAAATTTCATTCACCATGGCAGCCGCTTCCCGCGACAGTTCCTTCAGCTTTTCGTGGTTTCCGGCTTTTTCAGCGGCTCTTCTCAGTTTCAGGATATAAAACGGCAGTAGTATCACCATCTTCCGCTCTTCAAGTTCCCCTATGTCATGGTTCAGGAGATACAAGGCTCGTGTTTTGTAGATATGGGTACTGCCGTCGGGAAAAAGGAGCCTGAATGCCGGTTGTTTTGACCTTTTTTTACCCGCTGCCAGGTAAATAACGCAGGATCGCGGCATGGAAATGGTCAGAAGGCCCTTAGACTCGGTCTTGTTTCGAAGCGCATACTGAAATCCGTACTCAAATATCCGCAGGGCCATGTTCTTGTCATCCTGAATCTGCGCCTCCAGATGGTACTGGTGGATACCGCCGATAACGATGAGGATATCCGAGTAGAGGTGTTTCATCTGTCCGGTGATAAATTCCGTGTTTGGATACTCGATACTGCTGTCGAGGGGGTAATCGGTTCCAAAAAGCCCGTTGATAAGATGAATTACGGCCCCTTTGGAGGAGAGGATGAGGCGTTTGAACACCTTGTCAAATACATTATGGGTATCATGCTTTTCCATACCCTTAATAGGGTATCAGGATGTATGGCGCTTCAATGAAAAAACAAATTTATCTTGAAAAGCTCCGAAAAAACCTGGCGGGGGTATGATATACCATCTATACCGTGCACATGCACGGCAAAATCATTATAGCATGGCTGTTTTACAAAAGTTAATTTCAAATAGTATCGCCCGGGCAAATCTGATAGGGAACATAAGACGTTTTCCTGACTTTTTCACCGACAATTAACCTGAGGAGGGTCTCCATGGACTGCTTTCCAACTTCTTCAATTGATGTGGAAACGGTTGTAATCCGGGGGCTGATAAAAGTAAGAATGTCCAGATTGTCAAAACCCATCAGCCCCGCGTCCCTGGGAACCGAGATACCCATCTGCCGGAAACTTTTAAGCAGTTCCAGGGCATACACATCGCTGGAACAAAAAAAGGCCGTTTTTTCCTTTCCATTGCGCACCATGGAGGCGGCAACAGGGCTAAAATCTTTTTCCATCAGGATCTCATGTTTCATTTCCCGTTTCTTTTCCATGAAGCGTAAAAAACCCTGAGCCCGCTGATCCTGGGAAACAATATTCAAGCGTCCGTTTTGAGCGCCCTTCTTCCGCAGGGGGGGACAGACAAAGCAAATCCGCCTGTACCCTGCCCTGCTGATATATTCGGCGCTGGCATAGGCTGCCTCAAACTCATTAATTGATACATGGGGGATTCCCGGCAGCTGGTTTCCTACGGTAACAATGGGGATTTCAAGCTCCTTAAGCTCCCTGATGTAGGTCTTTCCCTGTGTAATCGGAAGCATGATAAGGCCGTCCACCCGACGGGAAGCCAGGTTATGGAGGATCTGTCTCTCTGATTCAATATCCTTCTCGGTAACAGAAACATAGGTAAAATACCCGTGACTCCTGGCGGTCAGGCTTATCGCATTACTCATTTGGGAGAAAAAACGGTTTTTAAGGTCGAACACAACAACACCGATGGACATGGACTTCCCCCGGGAAAGGGAAGAGGCTATGAGATGAGGCCTGTAATGATATTCCCTGGCCACCTGCTGTATCCGTTCCCGGGTAGCGCTGCTTATCCCCGGCCTTCCATTCAGGGCCCGGTCAACGGTTCCCCGGGAAACATTGCAAATTTCTGCCAATTCTTTGATCGTGATCGCCATACTGCACCAATCCGGATGGAACCGGACACCCCCAAGCATTAATTAATTCATCATATTCATAATTGAATATTATGTCAAAGCAAAATCGTATGTCCGGCAGCAAAATTTGTCAAAAATCAAAAAAATTAACTTGACAGTCAAAATAGAGTGGTATAAACTCTATAAAATCGTGCACGTACACGAAATCAAGCGGCATACCATAAAAGTATGCACTGACAGGAGGAATAATTCATGAAAAAATTGATGTCCCTTTTGCTGGTATTTGCTATCATCGGCCTCGTAAGCTGTTCAAAAAAAGACAGCGGGAGCGCCGCCAGCAAGGCAGCAGAACCCATTTCCCTGAAGGTTACCTATCTGGGTACCGGAGAAAACAAGGATCTTCTCGATAAAGGACTTGCAATCTTTACCGGAGACACAGGGATCAAGGCTGAGGTAGTGTATGTCCAGGGAAGCTGGGCGGAATACTTTACCAAGATCCAAACAATGATCGCGGGCGGCGAGTCCATTGACGCTTCATGCGTAGCCATCGAAGGTTTTGAGATGCTCGTTAAAACCGGCATGGCAATGCCTGTAGACGACTGGATCTCCCGGCATAAGGCTGAATACGATGCCATCGCGAATGATATCGATCCCATGGTTCTCGATTTCATGAAGTTTGACGGAAAGATGTACGGGCTGCCCAACGAGTGGAACAATGTTGTAACCCACTTTAATACGGAACTCCTTGCCGATGCAGGGCTCGGCCTGCCGCCTCCCAACTGGACCAAGGAACAGTTTCTGGAGTATGCCCAGAAACTCACCAAGAAACGGGCCGATGGTACAACACAGTATGGTTGCTTTGTTCCCGCCTATTATTTCGGTTTTGAAGCATGGTGTTTCAACAACGATACGGCTTTCATGACCGACGATTTCAAAAAGAGCCTCCTTCTGGACCCCAAAACGGTTGAAATGTTCCAGTTCATGTACGATCTGATCTACAGGTACCAGGTAGCCCCCATTCCCGAACCCGGGCTGGATTATATCAATATGATGATACAGGGAGACGTAGCCATGATGTGGGCAGGTCGCTGGCCGACCAACAACTATGTGCATAATGAATTCAAAAATGCGGCGGTTCAGTATATACCCAACTTCAAGACCAACGCCACCATCTGGGGCGGAACCGGGACCTTTACCCTGAAGACCTCAAAACATCCTGATGAAGCCACCGCCCTCACCGTTTTCCTCGCCTCACGGCCCTGGATAGAGACGGTGATGCAATTCGGCGCTATTCCGGTACTGAACAGCGTAGCCCGCGACATGGTTACGTCCCTGGGTGTTCCGGATAATGCGGAACTTTACTTTAACCCCGCGCCGGTGATCCGGGCAGTACATTCCCCTTCCCAGTATGCCGAATGCGCCAACCTTGTTGAGCGGGCCATAAATGATATCCTAATCAACAAGGCCGACATCATGGCTACCCTGCGGGCGGCTGATGTGGAGCTTAACTCCATCCTGGCTGACAACTAAACCAGGGCTTTGATTGTTCTGAAATGGAAAGCCTGTTAATCCGGGAGTCTGCTTGAAGCGGCTCTTCTGCATTGACAGGCTTTTTTCTTTTACAAAAAAATGAAGGAGGGCCTTTTGAAAGCGCAAACATCCTACTTTGAATTGAGGAGGCGGAAGGATAACCGGGATGGGATCATTTTCCTTCTTCCGGCTTTGACTGCATATACAGTCTTCATTGCCGTACCAATTCTGATGGCAGCAGGGCTTTGTTTCCTTAACTACAATCTGCTCAATCCTCCACGCTGGAACGGCATCAATAACATCAAACGGCTTCTCATCGATCCGCTTTTCCTTCAAACCCTTGGAAACACCTTCAAATTCTTTGTTGTCCTCACCCCAATCCACTGCATCCTTGCGCTGGGATTAGCCTATGTCGTTTCACAGATCAGTAACAATGCTATCCGTTCCCTGTACCGGAACCTGATCTACTTTCCCACAATCGTTACCACTGCCAGCGTGGCCTTTGTATGGCGTTATATGTTCGCCACCGACGTTGGCTTTATCAACTATTTTTTACGGCAGCTGGGTCTGTCCAACGTACCCTGGATGACCGACCCGGTGATGATCTATGTTACCATCGCCCTTTTCAGCTGGTGGAAATTTATCGGTACTACCTTCCTTTATTATCTCGTGGGCCTTCAAAACATTCCTTCGGCATACCATGAGGCCGCCCTCATTGATGGCGCCGGAAAGACACAAACCTTCTTCAAGATTACCCTGCCCCTTTTGAGCCCTACGATCTTCTTTGTATTTGTTACCAATATGATTGGAGTTTTTCAGATCTTCGATGAGCCCTTCTTTATTGCCCCGAATAATCCCGTTGCGAGGACTCTGGCTCTTCATATCTACCTCAATGCTTTTGATAATATCCGTATCGGTTATGCCAGTGTTCTGGCCTTCATCATGCTTGCCATTATCTTCACGATTACAGCAATCCAGTTTAGTGTGCAAAAAAGGTGGGTAAACTATGACTACGAATAAATACCAGATCGTACATCAGGCCAGGCAATTGTTTCTTATTGTACTCATCGGCACCTCATGTTTTATTGCCCTGCTGCCTTTCTTCTGGTCTTTTTCTACATCCCTGAGGCTGCCTGCCGAGTCCTACCGTATGCCGCCTGACTTTTTCCCCACCGACTTCCACTGGCAGCATTACCTGTCTGTATTCGAGAAGTTCCCTTTCGCGCGTTTTGTCATCAACAGCCTCATTGTTTCTTTTTCGGTTATGTTCCTCAGCCTTTTTGTCACTACTCTGGCCGCATTCTCTCTGGCGCGGATCAACTTCCGCGGAAAGAATGCGATTTTCACTATCTTCATGTCAGGAATGATGATCCCCTATTACGCGACTATGCTCTCCGTGTACATCATCATGAGTAAGCTTCATCTGGTAGGCTCCCTATGGGCTCTTATCATTCCGGCAGCAATTAACCCCCTCCATATATTTTTGGTCCGCCAGTTTATGATGACCATTCCAAAAAGCTACGAGGAAGCGGCGGAAATAGACGGCTACGGCCGTTTCGGCATCTATTTGAAGATCATGGTACCTATGTCAAAACCGGTGATGATGCTTGCGGCTCTGCAGGCTTTTATTGCTTCATGGAACAATTTTGTGGGGCCCCTGATCTATCTTTCCGACTGGAACAAGATGACTCTTCCCGTTGGAATAAGAATGCTCTCAGGGTATATGGGTAGCGGGAGTATGTCGGTAATCCTTGCGGGGATCACAATGTCCCTCATCATGCCTATTCTGCTCTTCGCTTTCGGTCAGCGTTACCTGATTGAAGGCATTGCACTAACCGGAGTTAAAAGTTAGCCCTGAGTAAAGACAGGCTGTTTTTCTCCATATCATATTATCAGGAGTTGTTATATGAAAAAGATTAACGAAAAATCAAGCGCGGTGCGTTTTTTGCTGGGCGGCATAGGAACCGGAAATATCTCCCTGGATCAGAATGCCCGCTTCATAGATTTTGAATTGTGGAACAGGCCGAACAAAGGCTTCCGCAGTCCTTATACTTTTTTTGCGGTCCGCGCTCAATCTGCAGACGGCAAGGTTTATACCAAAGCCCTGGAATCCCGGCTGGCTCCGCCTTTCGGCCACGGGCACGGCGCTCCGGTTCAGGATCTGGGGGGGATTTCCCGGTTCAGACATTCTGAAATGTCAGGCGATTATCCTTTTGCGCATTATGTTTTAACCGATGAAAAAATGCCCCTGGAAGCGGAGCTTGAGGCTTTTACTCCCTTTATTCCGCTCAATGCGGATGATTCTTCCCTGCCGGGAGCCGTGCTCCGTTATTCAATAAAGAACACTTCGGCATCGCCGCTCAGCGTCAGTGTCGCCGGTTCCTTCTGCAATTTGAGCAGCTGGGATCGGCATTCGGGTTACGGCCTCACTGTCAATAAATATGTTGACAAGGGTGAGTACCGGGGGATTCATTTCCTTCCCGGAGATAAATCCGAAAAAGATCTGAACTACTTTGAGATGGCTCTTTTGAGCACGGAAAAACAAAATGTCAGCTATCTTGAAAAGTGGGCCGAGGGTGCCTGGCTCGACGGGTTTCAGGATTTCTGGAACGATTTTACCACCGACGGTGAGCTTAGCCCCGGACGGCCCCTGAAAGGCGAAGGCAATACCCTGGTAAAAAATGCCGCTCCGGTCGGCTCCCTCTGCGTAAAAAAGGAAGTTAAACCGGGAGAAACAGCGCGGTTTGAATTTATTTTAAGCTGGTACCAGCCAAACCGGATTAAATCCTGGAATATCGAAACACCAGTTTCCCCGGAACACCCTACAATCCGCAATTACTATGCCAAATTCGGTCCCGCCCTGGAAAGCGCCGCATACCTCATCAAAAATCTTCCGCGCCTGGAAGCCGAAAGCAGAAAATTTGTCAAAACACTGAACAGCAGCACCCTGCCCGGTTATGTCATTGAAGCGGTATCGGCAACCATAACCGTAATCCGCAGCAATACCTGTTTCCGTGTTGAAGACGGAACCTTCTTTGCATGGGAAGGCTGCAATGATACTACCGGAAGCTGCGACGGAAACTGTACCCATGTATGGAATTACACGCAGACAATGGCCTTCCTCTTTCCTGAACTGGAACGCTCCATGCGCCGGACAGAGTTCCTCCAGGAAACGGAGGATGACGGGAGGCAGTATTTCCGTTCTTATCATTACTTAAACGATCCCCATCATGATATGCCGCCCGCGGCGGACGGACAGTTGGGCACCATCATCCGGCTCTATCGGGACTGGAAGCTCTGCGGGGATGATGGTTTTATCCGGGAACTGTGGCCCAGGGCAAAGCTTGCTTTGGAGTATGCCTTTACATACTGGGACAAGGACGGGGACGGACTTCTGGACGGACAGCAGCACAATACCTACGACATTGAATTCTACGGTGTTAGCAGCATGATCAACTCAATTTTCTTCGCAAGCCTGCGGGCCGGAGAAGAGATAAGCCTCTATCTGGGAGATATGGCAAGCGCGGAAAAATACCGTGCTGTCCGTGAGAAGGGAGCAAAAAAACTTGACTCCCTTACCTTCAACGGTGAATACTATGAACAGAATCTTGACGATATTAACCGGTATAAATACCAGTACGGAAAAGGCTGCCTTGCCGATCAGCTTCTCGGTCAGCAGTTGGCCCATATAAGCGGCCTGGGTTATCTGATGGACAAGGATCATGTAAAAAGCGCCACAAAGAGCATCTTTACCTATAACTTCCTTGATGATTTCAGCGACTTTACCAATATTCAACGTACCTATGCCCTGAATAATGACAGCGGCTTATTGATTTGCACCTGGCCCCGGGGCGGCAGGCCTGAAATTCCTTTTGTCTACTGTGATGAAGTGTGGACAGGCATAGAGTATCAGGTTGCGTCCCATTTAATCTACGAAGGTTTCGTAACCGAAGGCCTCAAAATCGTGGAAGCCTGCAGGGACCGGCATGACGGTATTGAACGGAGCCCCTGGAATGAAGTCGAATGCGGACACCATTATGCACGTTCCCTTGCAAGCTACGGAGTGCTTCTTGCCCTGACCGGATTCCGCTGTGACGCGGTAAACAAGAAACTCTACTTTAAGCCGGTGATAAACCGGGAAAATTTTACCGGTTTTTTCTGCTGTGCGGCAGGATGGGGGTTCTACCATCAGCATATCGAAGGCGGAAAAACAAGCGGACGCGTTGAAACGCTTTATGGCAATCTTGACGGCTACGAGATTATAGCCGAATAAAAAGGCGCCCGCGGAAACGGAGGAAAATTTCCAGGGGCGCCCAAAGGTTTTTACCTCTCCTTATCAAAAAGTAACTGAAGGATTGTCTTGACAGCCATACATTTGTATAGAATAATTCCAGCATAGGGGGTTCTATGGCGGATCAAACAATGCCGGAATCGGAGGTACGGCCAAATCCAGAGGAAATCTGGGCTATGTTTCGGGAAACCGCCCGGCAGTTTAAGGAAATTGAAGAGCGGTTCAAAGAAACGGACCTGCAGTTTAAGGAAACCGACCGGAAACTGCAGGAGAACTTCGAGCAGACTTCCCGGGAAACCGACCGGGCCCTGAAGGAAGCTTCCCGTATTGTGGGTAACCTGGGAAACAAATTGGGCATCGTGGTTGAGCATCTGGTATTGGCCAACATACGGGAAAAATTTAACGCCCTGGGTTATGGATTTACCAAAATGGGCCCCAGCGTATTAATCGAAGATCGGGATAACAAGATCATTACCGAAGTTGACGCCATGCTGGAAAACGGCGAATATGCCCTGGCCATAGAGGTTAAAACCCAGCTTCGGGTTGAACATGTGGACGAGCATCTGGAACGAATGGAAAAACTGCGCCGCTATGCCGATGACCGCGGGGACAAACGAAAATTCCTTGGCGCCATGGCGGGGGCCATAGTGTCGGATAACGTAAAGGTATACGCTCAAAAAAAGGGCTTCTACGTGATACGCCAATCCGGCGATACGGTCACCATAGAAAATCCCGGTGGTTTTAAACCCCGGGAGTGGTAGGGGACTTTAACGTTTAAGCTGCATAAAAAAGGCGCCCGCGGAAACGGAGGAAAATTTCCAGGGGCGCCCAAAGGTTTTTACCTCTCCTTTTTTAGAACAGTGAATCTGGAACGCCGGGCACGGCAAAGTAGGTATTCTTTACCAGTGCGTCTACGTCCACATCGCTTTTTACAAGACCGATTTGCTGCAGCTCACGGGCATTGCGGCTAATCGCCGTTTCAGCCTGGCTTACCGAGGCCTTATAGCTGTAGGTTTTCAGCACCTGAGCGTTTACCACAGGGTCTCCTGCGATATACTTGTTTTCGGCAAGAATCCTGGTGGTTTCATCAGGATTCTCCTGCACCCACTTGGCTGCCTGCTGAATGGCCCGCAGAAACTTTGCGGCCGTCTCAGGATGAGCGGCGATTGTCTGGGAGCGGAAAGGGGTCACGCAGCAAAATTCGTTTTGCAGGTTGTGATCGGTGGCGTTGTTGATGACAACCCGGGCCCTTCCTTCGTTTTCAATGATCGTGGCCGCGGGATCTCCGGAACCGATTGCGTCAACCAGTCCCCGTTCCAGGGCGAGCGGCAGCTCTGCGGAAGGATATATTATCCATTCGACATCCGCATTGTCGCCGTCTACCTTGAGGCCCAGGGATGCAAGCACTCTGGAAGGTATTACCTTGGTACTTGAATTGAGACTTGGAACGCCTATTTTCTTTTTTACGCCGTTTACCGGCTTAAAGTCGGCCGGTGTTATAATTGGCGAATCGGGACGCACCAAAACTTTTACACAGCCTGTATGCAGTGCCAGGGGGATCTTTACATCAAGGCCGTTGGCTATGGGCTGAATCAGTGTTGCAAGAAGGTTGTTGGTAACATCGATCTGGCCGGTAGTCAGAAGATTCATTGCCGTTCCCGGTTCGAGGTTTACCCATTCATACTTGAGTCCCTCCGCGTCGTAGAAACCTTTTGCGATTGCTATGTAGAAGGGCGCCTCACAGAGACCGCCCTCCACCGGATACCCGATTTTCAGAGTGTATTCTTCACCCTGAACCGTCTGTTGCTTTTTGCCGCCGGCGGCAAGGCCGGAAAGGACAATACAAGCGAACAAAAACACGAAAGCGCTCTTCTTCATTTTTTTCTCCTTATGAAGATTTTTATTTAAAGACGCATGATAAGTCTTAAGACCTCAGCGTCTTTCCTTACAATTGATATTCCAGTTCCGCGCCGGTACCGGCGAAATGCAGAATCTGGAGTATTCTGGAACGCAGCAGGAGGAAATCAGGATCGTCCCGCCTGCGGGGGCGGCCTATTTCCACATTAATAATCTTCTCGATCTTTGCAGGCCGCGCCGACATGACAACGATCTTGTTCGCCATATAAATGGCCTCATCAACATCATGGGTAACCATAATCGTGGTCATCCTCTGTCTGTGCCAGATATTGAGAATCTCATCCTGCATATTCATCCGGGTAAAGGCATCCAGAGCGCCCAGCGGCTCATCAAGCAGGAGTACCTTGGGCTTGTTCACAAGTGCTCTTGCCAGAGCCGCGCGCTGGGCCATGCCGCCTGAAAGATGATGCGGATGGGATTTCTCGAAACCCTCAAGCCCGACCAGGCGGAAAAATTCGGGGATGTTGTGTTTTTCCTCCCGATACACTCCTCGGGAACGGAGGCCGTAGGCAATGTTCTCGTAAATGCTCATCCAGGGGAAAAGCGTCGGATCCTGAAACACCAGTCCCCGCTCATAACCCGGCCGGCTGATCTCTTCTCCATCCAGAACAATGGTTCCACTATCAACCTGATTGAGTCCTGCAATGAGCCGCAGGAGAGTTGACTTGCCGCAGCCTGAAGGCCCGATAAGCGAAACAAATTCCCCCGGTTCAAAAAGGAGATCCACATCGTCAAGGACGACAATATCCGGCCCTTCATTCTGGGTAAAAGTTTTGCGCACCTTTTTGATTTCAATCAGGCCTTCGCCTTTGTTTTTCAATGTTCCTTCGTTGAAACTTTCACTTACCATCTGATGGTTCCTTTCTGCCAGCTTAAAACCTTGTTGCGAATCTTGAACTGCAGGCCGATTAAAAACGAAAATGTTACCGCAATAACGATAAAGGCCGCATACACATTGGAATACGCCAGAGTTTCCCTCTGCCAGTTTATGTACCAGCCTATGCCGAATTTGCATCCGATCATCTCCGCCGCCATGAGTGTAAGAAAACAGGCGGAAGTTCCGTTAAACAATCCGGCAAACACGCTTGGCGCGGCTCCGGGCAGGGCGATGGTAAGTATGTTCCGTAAAGTTCCGGCACCGAGTGTGCTTGCAACTTCAAAATAGGATTTGTGAACATTCATGATCCCCGAACCGGTCAACACCGTGGTTGGAAACCAGACGCCAAGTGCAATAAGGAAGAGGCTTGCGCTGGTGGGCTTGAAGAAGATCACCAGGGCAATGGGAATCCAGGCCGTCGACGGAATGGGTCCCACAATACGGATAAACGGCATGATCCAGTAGTTGCACCTGGGACTCCAGCCGATCAGGGCTCCCGTCAAGACTCCCAAAAAGGCGCCGAGAAAGAAACCGCCCAGCAGCAGCCGCATTGAATAGACCAGGCAGCGGAGAATAAAAAACCAGTCTTCCACAAAAACTCCGATGATCCGTTCGGGAGCGGGAAAGTAGAGACTGGGAAGCACATTGAATTTCAGGGTGATAAGATTGTAAACGCCGAGGAGCAAAAAGCCCGCCGCAAAAAACGAGGACTTGTATATCAGCTTTCCGCGTTCCCTGGGATTTACAATGCTCATCCCGGCCCGGACTAAAAAAATCCCGAAGAGTACATAGAGCAGCCAGGTAAAATACGGAAGCAGCTTTACCCTGTAGCCCTGATATGCAGGCAGGGTTTTGTGCAGAAACAATACCAGGGCAAGAGCCGCCGCCGGAATAAAGGGCCGCCAGTTGAACACCGGGACACCTGCCGCCTGTTCCTCTTCCCGAACCGGACGCGTTAATTTTTTTGCTGTTTCAGACATTTTTTCAATCTCTCCTCTCCGCCGCTTCCCGTACCGCGTCGGTAATGTAATTGTACGTGGTAAATACTTCGATTCCTTTTTCGGTAAGCCTGTTCCGCGGCGTATCTCCTATGCGCATGGCGATGACACCGGAACAGCCTTCAAGAATTTCCAGAATTGTATCCATAGTGTCCTTACGATCAATGGCCGGGACGGTTAAACCGCCTTCACAATGCTGCGGCCCGAAACAGTACAGGGGAACATCCCGCTTTTCGACCAAATGCACCTCTCCGTCCGAATACTCGTAAATATAAAATTCCTTTGCATGCCCAAAATGCTGATCCACGATCATGCCGTTTTTTGAAGCCACCGCAAAAAAGCCGCGTTTCCTGTCCTCCGCCTGAGGACTCCGCTCTCCGGCTGAATGTTCCGGAAGTTTTGTTTCGCGGGGTTTCTGCGTCAGTTCCAGAGAAATGTCTTCATCCAGGGTTCCGGCGGCATCGGAACGGCACTGCCGGCAGTGGTACATCTGCGGCAGAATCGCTTCGCAGCTTTTCCTCATAGTGGTAATTTCCGCATTGCTTACCAGGGGAATGTGCTCAAAGACGCTTCCCTTTACCGGAATAAGCTGCATGATGTTGGAAAGATCCGCCCCGGATTTTTTCAGCTTCTCCACGATCTCCGGAATCTTTGTATCGTTAATGTCTTTGAGCATGACGATATTTACCTTGCAGACGATTCCCAGATCCCGCAGCCGTCCGATGCCCTCATACTGATTCTCCAGAAGCAGCGCCGCGCCCTCCGCGCCCTGATACCGCGTGCCGTCAAATTCAACATGGCGGTAGATCCGTTTGCCCATGACCGGATCAAGGGCGTTCACCGTTACCGTTACATGAGACACCCCCATGGCGGCAATCCCGGCGGCATAGCGGGGAAGCAGGAGGCCGTTTGTGGAAAGGCAGAAGGTAACTTCATTATCAATGCCGCGAATCAGGGCAAAACATTCCTTTACTTTTTCAAAATTCGCAAGAGCGTCCCCCGGCCCCGCAATACCAACCACATCGATCTTTCCCAGCCTCTCTTTGACCGCGGCAAACCGTTCAAGCGCCTCCTGCGGGCTCAACACCTTTGCCGTTACTCCGGGACGGCTCTCGTTGACACATTCAAATTTGCGGACACAGTAGTTGCACCGTATGTTACAGTCGGGCGCGACGGGCAGATGAATACGGGTATTCTTTCCCCCGCAACCGTTGAAGCAGGGATGACTGAGCGATCTTCTGAAATTCTCTTCCCGTATACCCATGCCGTTCTCCCTTTAAATGCTGTCTCCGGCGGAAACAATCTTCCCCTGTTCCAGAGCAAGAAGACTGTCGGCCCAGGAAGCGGCCCAGGAACGCAGTTCCGCAACTTCAAGGGGAGAGGGCGCCTTTGACTCGTCATGATCGGCAATCTTCCGCGCCAGGGAACGGTACACTTCCGCCTGGGCGGAATCGGGAGCCGCCTCAATGGTGGTTTTCCCCTGGAGTTCACTCTGGGTTACCGTTATCGAGCGGGGAATGTATTCAATTATTTGAGTTGCCGTCTTCTCCGCAAAATCGTCAATGATCTCCTTTGAATAGGGAGGCCCCATGGAATTGGCAATCACCCCGCCCAGAAGCGCCCCGCCGGAAGCGGAGTACTTGCTTATCCCCTTAAAGAGATTGTTCGATGCATAGATGGACATAAAGTCCGATGAGGACACCGTAAACACGTGTTCGGCGATCCCTTCCCGTATGGGAACCGCAAAACCGCCGCAGACAACGTCACCCAGGACATCGTAGATCACCACATCAAGATCCAGTTCCTCAAAGACCTTCTGATGTTTGAACAGTTCCACCGCGGTGATGATCCCCCGGCCCGCGCAGCCGACCCCCGGCGCCGGTCCCCCGGCCTCTACACAGTAAATTCCGTTAAAACCCTCATAAATGACTTCCGAGGCCTTCACCGCCGACTTTTCCCGGAGCGTATCCAGCACCGTTGGGATAAATTTGCCGTCCCTCAGGGTATTGGTGGAATCGCTCTTGGGGTCACAGCCGAACTGCATCACCTTGAGCCCAATCTGTGAAAGGGCGGCGCTGAGATTGGAAGTGGTAGTAGACTTGCCGATGCCTCCCTTTCCGTATATGGCTATCTGCTTAATCTTCTTTGCCACTATTACATCTCCTTATTATTCCTATTGTTTTAATAGGATACGTAGATACTATAGCGATCCCGAATTTTTTTGTCAATAGAAATTCATATTATTTTGATAGAATTTATATGATATTGAGAATTTTATTTTGCGCGGTCAATAAATGCCGCTATTTGACACAGACCCGGCTTCCATATATAGTGTATCATCCCGGTTAAAATAATAGGAAAAATCGTCATGAAGATTGGAACCATGCTTATTCACAACAGCGCTACGCTGGAAGGCCATACCGGGGCCCTGGGAACGCCGGTTTTCCAGACTTCCACCTTTGATCAGGGTGTCTCTTTCCGGGAAAGCGCCACAGGCGAAGCCCCTGTACAGCGGGAATTTGACTATGCCCGCTCGGGAAATCCCACCCGGAAAGCCCTGGAGGAAACCATTGCCGCGCTGGAAGGCGGGGCCAAAGGCTATGCCTTTTCATCGGGGATTGCGGCCGTTGCTTCGGCCCTGGGGATCTTTTCCGCGGGGGATCACATCATCACGGCAGAGGATATTTACGGCGGCAGTTACCGGATCATCAACACGTTTTATAAACGCTGGGGCCTGGAAGTAACGGCGGTAGACGCCCAAAACATTGACGAAATCCGGCGCGCCCTCAGGCCCAATACAAAGGCTCTCTTTCTCGAAACCCCCTCCAATCCCCTCTTGAAGATCACGGATCTCAGGGCGGCCCTTGCCTTTGCGCGGGAAGCGGATCTTGTTTCCATTGTGGATAACACCTTCATGACGCCGATCCTCCAGAGGCCCATGGAACTGGGGGCGGATATAGTGATCCATTCGGCAACCAAATTCCTGGGCGGCCACAGCGATGTTGTGGCGGGGCTGACGGTTACCCGGAACGAAGAGCTGGGGAACCGGATCTATGCGGTGCAGAACGGCTTTGGGGCGGTGCTGGGCCCCTGGGACTGCTGGATCGTACAGCGAGGGATCAAAACCCTCAAGGTAAGGCTGGAAGCCCAGCAGAAAACCGCGCTCTTCCTGGCAAAACGGCTTGCGGACAATAAAAACGTGGAAGCGGTGTATTATCCGGGACTGGAAAACGCCGAAGGAAAGGCCGTTCACGATGCCCAGGCATCCGGGCCGGGGGCGGTATTCTCCTTCAAGACCAAAACAACCGCGCAGGCCCTGAGATTTCTGGGAAAAACCCGTCTTGCGGCGGCAGCGGTAAGCCTGGGCGGTGTGGAAACCATCGCTTCCTACCCGGTAAAAATGAGCCACGCCTCCATGCCCCAGGCGGAACGGGAACGGCTGGGCATTACCGGCGCCCTCATACGGATTTCGGCCGGGCTTGAAGAAAGTGAAGACCTAATTGCCGATTTTGAGGAGGCTCTTTTATGATACCCGGCCAAGCCGGGGGGCTGAATGTCCCCCCCTTGAAGACAGATACCGCCTGCGTTCACGGGACTCAGTTGTTCGATCCGCTCACCGGGGCCGTAAGCGTCCCCATCTATCAAAGCGCCACCTTCCGCCATCCCCGGCTTGGGGAATCTACCGGTTTTGACTATTCCAGGGCAATAAACCCCACCCGGAGCGCGCTGGAAGAAACCGTAGCCCTCCTGGAACACGGAAAACACGGCCTCGCCTTTGCCACTGGCATGGGGGCGGTTTCTTCTATATTGAAGATCTTTTCACCCAAAAAAGACGCGCCTGTCCATTTCATCGTATCGGAGGATCTATACGGCGGGACATACCGGCTCTTCAACGAGTATTACGCCGCTTACGGCTTTGAATTTTCCTGGGTAGATACCAGCGACATAGCCAAAGTCGAAGCCGCCCTGCGACATGAAACCAGGGCCCTCTACATCGAAACTCCCTCCAACCCCATGATGAAGGTAACGGACATCAAAAGATGCGCCGATCTTATCCACCGGCACGGGGCGCTGCTCATCGTGGACAATACCTTCCTTACTCCGTATTTTCAGACCCCCCTCGGCCTGGGAGCCGACTTCGTCCTCCACTCGGGGAGTAAGTATCTGGCGGGCCACAACGACACTCTGGCAGGCTTTATCGTTCATTCCGGGGAAGACTATGACATTCCCCTGCGGGAAGCCCAGAAAAGTGAAGGCGCAACACTCAGCCCGCTTGACTCATGGCTTACCCTGCGGGGCATAAAGACCCTGGCTCTGCGGATGGAAAAACATCAGTCCAATGGAAAAATCGTCGCCCACTGGCTTAAAAACCACGCCAAAGTGGAAAAAGTGTTCTATACCGGTTTCGAGGATCATCCCCAGCACAGCCTCTCCGCCGCCCAGAGCCGCGGACACAACGGCATGATCTCGTTTTACCTGAAGGACAGCCGGGACGTGGAAAAGGTACTGCAAAAGGTGAACCTTATCCTCTTTGCCGAAAGCCTGGGAGGGGTTGAATCCCTCATTACCTATCCCCTGGTACAGACCCACGGGGCAATCCCCGAAGCCATGCGCCTTGCGGCCGGCGTAAATGAAAAACTGCTCCGCCTTTCCGTGGGTATAGAAAACCCGGAAGACATCATCGCCGACCTGGACAGGGCTCTGAATTTCCCATAAAAAGGGAACCGCGGTTGTAGACTTCAACACTCTGTAGATGATAACCTTGTTTATAAGGATACCCATAATGAAGAAGTGCTTTTTCAGGTTAGGTATTTGCGCCATGTTATTCACATTGTCCTGTGTGTCTCAAGCGCCGGTAAAGGCCGGTAACGGTGTTACCCTTGACGAGGCGCTGTCAAATATAGCGTCCTATTTTGTGGAAAATCTGCCCGCCAACGCCAAAATTGCGCTTCTCGGGGTTGAATCAGAGGCGCAGTTGCTCTCCGATTATATTTTCGAGGAACTCTGGATTCATTTTGAAGACAGCGCCTCTTTTGTGATGGTTGACCGGCAAAATCTGGAACTCATACAGAAAGAACTGGCATATCAGCTTTCAGGCGCGGTAAGCGATGAATCGGCGCAGTCTATCGGGAAGCAGTTTGGGCCGCAAACGCTGGTGTATGGCAAAATTACACGGTTGGGCGGGGAATACCGGCTTGTTATTCACGTGACGGATGTGGAGAAGGCGGTTACCAGTATCAGGTCGGCGGCGGTGATACCCGACCGGCGTTTTGCCGCGTTGCTGGAAAAACCCTCCGGCGGCATGGCCGGGGTTAGTATGGCGAATGTCCTCTACTCTGGTATGGACAACCCGTGGCGGTTTACGGTGCAGACCGACAGAAGCAGCGGCGATTACCGTGACGGGGATTATATGGCCCTCCGTGTCTACTCTGAAAAGGACGCGTATTTTAAGATTACCCATATTGACGTAAACGGCAGCGCGCAGATGATTTACCCTGTTTCTCCCGAGGACAACAATTTTATTAAAGCAGGGGAGACCCGGCAGATTCCCGATAATACACGGTTCAGGATGACCCGGCCTTATGGCGAGGAAATGATACTGGCCGGGGCGTATGAAAGGCCCTTTACCGTTCAAACAAACGGAGCCGCGCCCGTATCGAACCGGCTCCTTACACGGGGTATCGTGGTAGAACGAGAGGGCACCCGGACGGATATGCGCCCCGAAGCCACGGCGAAATTCACCTATAGGATTGGGCCGTAATTAACTGAAAAACACAGGAAAAGGGGGCTATGATGAAAAAAGCCGGTTTAGTTTTGTTGTTTTTTGTCCTGTCCTTGTCTTCTATCGCCGCCCAGCAGAAATACGCCCTGGTTATCGGGAACGGGGCCTATACCGGCATTACCCGGCTCAACAACCCGGTGAATGACGCCGCCGACATGAAGGCGGCGCTCCAGGGGCTGGGCTGGACGGTAGACCTCGTGATCAACGGGAACCTTGACCAGATGGAGAGCGCGGCGATACGCCTTAAAAACCGGCTGGCCGCCTCCCGGAACAGCTACGGCTTTCTTTTTTATGCCGGGCACGGGGTACAATCGGGGGGCGTCAACTACCTGATACCGGTGGACGCGAATATACAGAGCGAAAACTTTCTGCGCCAGCGGGCGGTGTCTCTACAGACCCTGCTGGGCGAACTGAACGATGCGGGGAACGAGCTTAACATCGTGGTGCTGGACGCCTGCCGGGACAATCCCTTTGGCTGGAGCCGG
>JAISCR010000186.1 GCA_031265435.1 Treponema sp. | reverse complement strand
TCGGAAGGCCGGGCAAAAGAGCTGGCGGATCTGTTAAGCCAGTACGGCTTTGAGAAGATCCAGCGGGGGCTCTGGGAATCGGCCATTGTCTCCCCGGAAACGCTGGACAGGCTCAAGCGGGATCTGGATCGGGCTACCGATGCCTTTGACAGGCTGAGAATCTTCCAGTTCCCGCTGAACGGTACTCTGGCGCTGACAACGCTTCGGGACAAAAAATGGCGCCGCATTGTGGCCAAAGCCCCGGCGGCCGGCCTTCCCGCGGCGGTAAAACCTGTGCAAAAAACACGGAAGAGGTAGAAAATGATATTGAGTGAACTGGGAAGCCCCATTGTAGAATTGAAGGCAAAGATCAACGACACCTGGAGGCGTCTTTGAAGAGGCTGACTTTGCCCGGCGTATAAAGGATATTGAATCAAAAGCCGGCGCTCCGGATTTCTGGAACGATTCCGCCCTGGCGGAAAAGACGATGACCGAACTCAAGGCCCTTAAAAACCGTTATGAGCCCTGGAAAAACCTCCATGCCGGCATTGAGGATCTCGAAGTGCTCCATGAGCTTGCGATGGAAGCCGGGGATGAAGGTGAAACCGCGGGTATCGAGAAGAACCTTCAGCTTCTCATCTCCCGTTACGAAAAGCAGAACATTTTTGAGCTGATGGGCGGAGAGGTAGACAAAAACGGCTGCTTCCTCACGATCCACGCGGGGGCCGGGGGGACTGAAGCCTGCGACTGGTCGCAGATGATCTACCGTATGTATCTCCGCTGGGCCGAACGGAAAGGTTTCTCCGTCGAAGAGGTGGACCGCCTGGAGGCGGAAGGGGGCATCAAGTCCGCTACCTGCCGCATTGACGGGGACTATGCCTACGGCTATCTCAAGGGAGAGTCGGGGGTGCACCGCCTTGTCCGAATCTCCCCCTTCGATTCCAATGCCCGCCGCCACACGAGTTTTTCTTCCTGTTATGTTTTTCCCGTCATCGACGATTCCATCGAAGTGGATATAAGGCCCGAAGATCTGCGAGTGGATACCTACCGTTCAGGCGGCGCGGGCGGCCAGCATGTCAACAAGACAGACAGCGCGGTCCGTTTTACACACCTCCCGACAGGGATTGTGGTGGCCTGCCAGAGCGAACGGAGTCAGACCATGAACAGAACCATTGCCATGAGCATGCTCAAGGCCAGGCTTTATGAATACTACAAACAGGAAAAAGAAAAAGAAAACGCAAAATTTGCACAGGAAAAGAAGGACATTTCCTGGGGTAACCAGATCCGATCCTATGTTTTTCAGCCTTACACCATGGTAAAGGATTACAGAACAAAAACGGAATCGGGAAATATCCAGGCGGTCATGGACGGCGACATTGATACTTTTATTGAAGATTATCTGCGCTTTGCCTGGGAAAACAATGCGGACTGACGGAGATACATGAACAGGGCCCTGTGTATACTAGTTTTACTTCTCTTTTCCGTCCCGCTTTTTGCAATGGGCAAGGCTGAAGAAGAGAAGGTTCCCCTGAACGAAAACTGGGTTCTCTGTGTTACAACTTTTGATACCGGCGACATGTCCGAAGGCCAGCGGATCATAGGCGAAATTATTGTAAAACACCTTGTTGATTCCCTCAACAATCTTGAATACCGTCTCCGGGTAGCCGCAGAGACCGGCTGGTACAGGGATTATGCTTTTTATCAATCCCGTTCAAATGCGGCCAAGGCGCTGCTAAACAAACGGAATGAACGCGACCTCCTCCTCTTCCGGGGGGAACCGGGATGGAGATACAGGCAGCAGGTCAAGAAAACCGACACTGAAATTGCCGATCTGGAAGAAGCCTACAGAAAGAGTCTTGATGAGGAGCCTCTTATCACGGAAGAACCGCTGTTTAAATTTAGTGAATCCAATACAAATGGCACCTTTCCGCTTCCGCCCAAGCCCGGAGCGGAGTACAAATTCTGCAGGGAACAAAATGCGGACGGTTTTCTTGCCGGCAAAATAAAATATTTTTACGGGAGAATACATGTAAGCCTCACGCTGTATACCGTTTATACGGATTCTTTTCCCTGGCAGGATACTATTATTTTTTCTCTTGACGATCAGGATGAAGCCCTGGAGGAAATTGAAAAAAGCCTGTTTTCCGCGGTTCTGGGAGGAGAGCCTTCCCATGTTACCGTTAACGCAAAACCCGACAATGCGGTAATAACAATCAACGGCAGTTTTGCGGGCCGCGGCCGCGTGGAAGATCAGACCAGGCCTCCGGGAACGGTAGATATTCATGTTACCGCGGAGAATTACCAGCCCGTCTCCCTGGAGACAAAGCTTCTCCCCGGAGAATTGACGGAAATCGCGGCGGATCTAAAGCCCCTGAATCTTGCCACGATCAATTTTATTTCCCCCAACAACAGTAATGTCAGCATTTACCAGGGAGCGCTTTTTGTAGGCAAGACCCCGCTCAGCCTGCCTCTTCCCGTGGGAGGGCTTCACTATTTTAATGCCGAATCTCCCGGAGGGAGAGAAACCTCTCCGGTTGTTTTTCCCGTGAATGAACTTTACGGGGGAAATACCCCGATACAAAAGAATTTGCAGTACCAGATAGACGATATACTGCGTTTGAGCAATTTTGACAGGGGAAATATGATATTCAGAACCAGGCGGCCTCCTGTTTCGGGACAGAAGAGGGTGGATAAGGCGCGGCGGCTCTACTACTGGTCATGGGCCGGTACCTGGGTTGCCGGGGCGGCGGCATGGCTTTTCTATGGGCTTTATAACAACACATATTATCCGGCATTTCAAATGAACACTACAAGCGTCGAAATGTATGATGAAGCGACAAAAGCATGGTATGCTTCCGTCATAAGCCTCGGTGTTGTCGGCGGAGCGGTACTTTTTGAGGCATTCAATATCGGACGCTATGTTTTCACCGGCGGTCAGGATGCTCCCAGGGTTTTAAGGGACTAAAGGAATAAGGATGGCAATTTTTTTTGAAAAGGTAAAAAATTTTTTTTCGGGGCAAAAGGCCCTTTCAGAAGGCTTCTACGATGAGTTGGCGGATCTGCTGGTTGAAGGAGACTTTGGAGCCGGGGAAGCCTATAAAACCGTAGAAGAACTTGAGGCCGCCGCAAGAAAGGAAAAAATAGACGATCCGGCCCGTCTCCGCGAAAAACTTGCCGGAATTCTGGAAGGGAAACTCATAAGAACGGACATGGAAACTTCCTTTTCAGGCGATCCTCATTCTACAACAGTAATACTGCTGCTCGGTGTCAATGGGGTCGGTAAAACCACTACCGCGGCCAAGCTGGCGTCCCTCTCCATGGAAAAATGGAACAGGAAGCCGATTCTTGCGGCGGCGGACACGTTCCGGGCCGCGGCAATCGATCAGATAAAAATTCACGGTGAGAGGCTGGGGGTAAGGGTTGTCTCTCACAGGCACGGAGGAGACCCCGCGGCAGTGGTTTACGATGCCGTCCGGGCCGCTCTCTCCGGCGGAGGCGACACGATCATTGCCGATACCGCGGGAAGAATGCATACCAAAAACGCCCTTGTTGAAGAGTTAAAAAAGATTGACCGGGTAGTGGAGACAGGCGGGAAGGAGAGTGATTTTCGCTATTTGAAGTTCCTTGTTCTGGACGCCACCACCGGAAGGAATGCCCTGGCCCAGGCGGAGATTTTTCACGGCGCGGTGGAACTGGACGGCTGTATTCTTACAAAGTACGATTCAAGCGCCAAAGGCGGTGTGGTATTTTCCCTCTCTTCGGAATTAAAGCTTCCGGTGATCTGGATCTGCGAAGGTGAAAAATATGGGGACATACGGCCCTTCGATCCTCACGGCTATGTTCGGGAATTCCTGGGTGTCGAATAGGTTTATGGCAGCGCAAAAATTCTTTTTTTTACCGTTGTTTTTTCTCATCTTTGTTTCGCTTTCGGCCCAGGAAAATTCACGATGGTACAGATCCAACAAGGGCGGCATGGCGCTTGAAGAGGCTTCTTCAAGGATCACGGCTCTCAGAAACGAATACTGTCTAGAGGTAAGGGCGGCAGTCATTGAAGAGATTTCTCAATTTTTGCGGCAGTACTACAATTCGGAATGGAAGATAGAGAAGCGCAGCCTCTATGAAAACCGCAGGGAATCGCGCATACAGTGGCTCTTTTCGGAAGAGGGCGGTGTAGTCCGTCTGGCGGCAGTGTTCACCCGGGAAGAGCCTGTTGCCGCAGAAGAAGAAGAGTCTCTGCCGCCTGAAACTACAGAGGCTGCGGCGGCTGAAGAAGCCGGGGAAACCGCAGAGGCCGCGGCGGTTGAAGAAACCGGGGAAACTGAAGGACTTGGGGAAACGGAAGAGGAGGGGGAACCTGAAAAAACAGCCTGGGGTTTTGCGGATCTCTATGACGGGAAAGGGCTCCTTACCAGGGAACTTACCTTTTATACCGACGGCAGTGAAGCTGTCACTGATTTTTTTTACAGACAGGATGCGCTGATCCGGGCGGAAGCCGCCATGGTGGAAAAAACCGGAGAAGAGGAAAGCAAAAAAAATCTTTATACGGATCATTACCGTTACAACCGTTCCGGCGCCGTCAGAGCCATGGAACGGCTCTTCAGTGCCGAAGGCGGGGAAGAGACAAACAGTCATCTTATACGGATTCCGCTGACCATTCCCCGTAACGCGGCCGATAATACATTTGTCAATCCTGCTCCCGCGTTTGTTTCTGATTTTCTTGAGGATGCTTTTGAGAAACCTGTTTTCAGGGCGGTATTCAGTACCGATGGCCGGGGCAGGGTTTTAAGCGAAAGGCGTGAGGATGAGTCGGGCGCCTTCCTGGGACTTCTCCGCTACCGGTGGCACGGGGAACGGCTTGAATCCATTCTTCTTTTTCTTGAAGAGGAAAAGAAAGAAGCCGTGAAAGAGGGAGAGGAAGCTCCTCCGTCCAAAACCGCAGAGCAAGACGGCGAACCCGCAAGAAGGGTAGACTATACCTATGACGCGCAGGGAAACAGAATCTCTGAAAAAGACTATATAAAGGGAATTTTGGAACGGCAGGTAAGTATAGACGGGGAAAAAGAAACAGAGGAGCTGTTGATGGACGGAAAAGTAGTGCTGCGGGCCTATTGGGAAAAGGGGAGAAAGATCCGGGAAGAACGGGTAAAAAACTGATGAAAAAATTTCACGTTTCATGGATTGGTTTTGTAGCTTCCCGGTACGTGGGCAGAGGGCGAAAAAATTCACCCGCTCCCATTCTTGCAATCCTGGGAATTGCAACCGGTGTCCTCGCCCTGATAGTGATACTGGCGGTGATGAACGGTTTCCAGCTGGGATTTATAGAAAGCATACTGGAAATTTCTTCGTATCATATACGGCTTGAAAATTTTGATATGCGTTCCGCCGGACTCCTTGAACAGAGAATCATGAAGCTTCCGGGGATCGGCGCGGTGGTTCCGTTCCGGGAATTTCAGGGCCTTGCCAGAGGTAAACGGGGAGGGCAGCAGGCGGCTCTTGTCCGCGGGCTCGAGCCTGACGCAATTGAAAAAGATCCCGGCTTTGCGGCAAAGCTTGATTTTGAGGAAGGAAGCTTTGACATCAGGGGGGATCGGGATATTCTGCTTGGCGCGGAACTGGCCCGGAGACTCGGAGTTCACCTTGGAGATGAGGTAAACATATTTTCCATTCCTTCTCTTCTTGCGGGAAGCGGCGGGGAAGAGGATGCCGCGGCAGGTTTCTTCCGTGTCCGGGGAGTGTTCAGAACCGGTTTTTATGAATACGATCTGGGCTGGGCCTATATCAATATTGATTCTGTTGAGGATATTTCCGATGCCGAACCCTGTATGGGGATAAAGATACATGACCGTTTCCGGGACGGGCCGGAACTGGAACGCATCCGGGAAAGCGTCTCTTCCCTTGCCGGAATGGAAGAAGTAAAACTTTCAAGCTGGCGTGATTATAACCGGGCTTTTTTCGGCGCCCTGCGGACAGAAAAACTGTTTATGTTTATTCTGGTCGCTCTTATTTTTATCGTGGTGGGGCTCAATATCTTCCAGGCTCAGCGGCGGACAGTGCTTGAAAGAAGGGAAGAGATTGGACTGCTCCGGGCCGTGGGAGCGGGAGAAAGGGCGGTAAGGCTTATCTTTGTCTGGGACGGTTTTTTGATCGGTTTTACCGGCGCGTGTTCAGGTCTTGTATTGGGTCTTGTCATTGCCTCAAACATCCCCGCCTTCTTTGGTTTTCTTGAAGCGGCGGTTAACGGCGGCATAGCGATACTTAATTTCTTTTTCGATTTGGCGGGAGTCGGGGAAGCCGGAGAGTTTGCCGTCTTTTCCCCCGCGGTCTTTTATCTTAAGGAGATCCCCTCGCGGATTATCGCCCGGGAAGTGGTTCTTGTATATCTGTTCGGACTTTTTTCCGCCCTGCTTGCCGCGTGGTTCGCGTCAGGAAAAATTTCCCGTACCAATCCTGCGGAGGTTTTGCGTTATGAGTGATGATCCTGTCCTGGTAAGGATAGAAAAAATTGTCAAGGATTATGTTTCCGGCTCAGAAACACTGCACATCCTTAAAGAGATTAGCCTTGAAATTGAAACGGGAAAGGCGGTGGCCATTACCGGTCAGAGCGGAAGCGGCAAGAGTACGCTTCTCAATATTCTCGGGGGCCTTGACAAGGCGGATTCCGGCAGAGTTCTGGTTTCCGGCAGTGATATTACCGGCCTTCCCGAGGCGGCCCTCTCATCGTTCAGGAGCCGTCAGGTTGGTTTCATCTTTCAGTTTCACTATCTTCTCAAGGATTTTACGGCCCTTGAAAACGTGATGCTTCCCGCGTACATTGCGGGTATGAAAAAAAAGGATGCGCTGGAAAAGGCGCGGGCCCTGCTTTTTGATGTAGGCCTTAACGAGAGACTGTCTCATTTTCCTTCCCAGCTTTCGGGAGGCGAAAGGCAGCGGGTGGCGGTTGCCCGTTCAATGATAAACGATCCCGATCTGCTTCTCGCCGATGAGCCTACCGGGAATCTCGATCCCGATAACAGCGTCATGGTAGCCGGCCTTCTCTATACCAGCGCGGAGAAATGGGGTAAGACGCTGATCGTTGTAACTCATGACGAAAAGGTAGCCTCCCGCGCTTCCGTCCGTTATACGCTGGATCACGGAGTCCTTCTGTGAAAGCGGACGCCGCGTTTTTTATCGCAATCCGGTATCTTTTGGGCAGGGCAAAGGAAGGCGGGCGCTACCTTCGCGGAGCGGCCGCGGGGATTGCGATAAGTCTCATCCCCATTGTCGTTACCCTCATCGTGGCGGATGGAATGATACGCGGCATAACGGATCGTTATATCGAATTGGGCACAGGACATTTGCAGATTCATTCCTTTGACGGAACGGAGAACTGGGATGAAATAATTTCCAGTCTAAAAGACTCAAGCCGCATACGCGGTGTCTGGGAAGAACGCTATGGTCTCGGGGTTCTTGTCGGGAAAAAAGGAAAGACCGGCGCCACGATTCGTTCTCTGGATTCTTCGTTCTGGCAGGATCGGGGAAGCGCCCGTTTCATTGAACTCCGTTCAGGTTCCCTGGATCTTGAAAATGAAAGGGAACTGCTTCTGGGAGAATCACTCGCGGAATCGGTCGGTGCGGAAACGGGAGACACAGTCCGTATCATGACGATACGTGAGGGAAGCGGCGGCAGAAGCATTCCCCGGATGACGCCTTTTACCGTGAAGGGTATTGTCTCTTCCGGTTACCGGGAGCTTGACGCCCTCTGGTGCATTACAAATCTTGAAGGAGCGGAACGCATCCTCTCATCCGGCCTTTCAAGTTCTTATCTGATTGTGAAAACAGATGATCCCTATGAGGGTCTTGAACGCAGCTTTCCGGAAATCTTCCGGGCATTGGGTTCCGGTTACGGCGTATACACCTGGAAACAGCTCATGCAGTCCCAGTACAGTTCCTACGAATCCACGCGGCAGCTTCTCCTCTTCATCATGGCGCTGATAGTGTTGGTAGCGGCGGTGAATGTTTCTTCCGCTACATCCATGCTGGTCATTGAGCGGCAGAGAGACATTGCGGTGCTCAAGGCCGCGGGCGCCGGGCCCGAAAAGATCCGCAAGATCTTTATCTGGGGAGCCTTTCTTACAGGTCTTAGCGGCGCGCTTGCCGGGGGAAGCGCTGGTTTGTTGATCGGCTACTTTATCAATTCCATCGTGAAGGGACTTGAATCGGTTTTGAGTCTTGTTACAGGGTTCTTTCACGGAGGAAGGGTGAGGCTTCTCGACCCCGGTTACTATCTTGAAAATATTCCCATCATCATCGACTGGTCCGCGGTCTTTGCCATTATTTTTGCAACGGTTCTCTGTTCCGTTATTGCCGCTCTGCTCCCCGCGGTGAGGGCGGGAAGATTAAAGCCCCTGGATCTTTTGCGGAAATATTGAACCTTGAGGCTGTTCCAAAATGTCGGATTTTGGAAAAAGCTCCCTTACCAGAGAATAAGTTTTTCCCTGTCCTGTAAAAAGTTCATTGATTTCAGGGCCGCCTTATACGGGCTCAAAACCGCACTGTGCCCGTTGATGGTTTCTATAAGGATCTTTTTTTCAGGGCGAATACTGCGGGTGTGCGGTGTCTTTATAAATTCGAGAATTTTGATAATATCGGGATCATCAGGGCCGGTAAAAATCTCAAGTTCTTTTCCGTTCCGTTTGGAAACAGCGGCAATTTTGTTTCCGCGAAAACAGATTCTTGAAAGCGGAAGCCGGGACGGAAGGTTTTCGCGGTAAGCGGGATCATCGAAATTTATTTTGAGTCCCGCGGGGCTTGCGGGATCCGCGGCGTTCATCCAATAGATGTCCCCGCGTGAAGCGTCTTGTGCCTCATCCAGCTCCCTGATGATCGAAGGAAGGGCAAACTGCAGGGAATCAATGCCGGATACAAAACGTCCCGCGATTATTTCTCCCGCCAGTTCCATGCGGCGGATTGCGGGGAGAAGATTACTCCAGGAGAGAAGGGGAGATTCATGCTCAAACAGCGGACGCGCGATAATTCCATAACGCTTCAACAGCTCCCGTACCCTCTCCCGGTTCAGCTGATCCTCGTAAGCCGGATCGGAATCTTCCGCGAAGCTGTCCATGTCCAGCGAAAACCAGGTTCCGGGAAGGGGGGAACCATTCTGCCATCGCTGACGAAGCGCCGCGGGGATGCGTCTCTCTCTCCCCACACGGCTGAAGGCCGGATTGGTGAAGCCTTTCGGTACAGCCGGGATCTCTTCTGAACTTTCCGCCCGAAATCCCTGTTCGATACCTTTCCGCAGAGCTTCCCATGTACCGGAACTGAGTCTGCCGTTCCAGACTTCTTTCCAGATAAATTCAACACATTCGGCAAGGCTCAAACCGGAAGCGTCTTTTATTTCCCAAAAATCACGGGGCCTCTGAAAAAACTCATCCGCGTTTTCAAATACCTTTGTGTCTGTTATCGGGCCAGAATTGTGTGCGAAGAAAAGTTCAAAGTTCCCGGGAACGCAGAAGGCAGTCTTCTCTTTCCCCGCGCCGTACCAGATCAGGCGGCCTTCCCTGATCTCCTGTTCAAGAATTTCAGGCCGGTAATTTGATCTGCATGCAAGGAACTCCGTCTCCCAGAGCCGCGCCGGAGAGGCATATCCATAGAGGCTTTCCACCGCGGAGATGTTTCCATTCTGAGGCAGGAGACCCTGCCGCATGGCGAACAGGGGAGCCAGTACGGAAGGAGGACTTTCCTTAACCTGCGCCCGGTTTTTCTTTCGTGAAAGCCTCAGGAGAAGTTCGAGATTCTCCCTGTCGCAGACAAGATCCTCCTCTATCGCGTTCCCTGATTTTACCGAAACATTCATAACAAAGAGGTTCTCTTCTGCCGCAAGGCTCTCGATTGTATCCAGCGCTTCGGCGGAACCGATACCGAAGAGGGAGCCAATCCTTGAAAGAGAAAGAGGGCCCTCATAACGCAGAACCGCCGCCGCCAGCGGCAGGGGATCGTTTTCCCATTCGCCGCGCAGTTCCCGGTGGATCATGCAGGGAAGGGACACGTCATTTCGTTTTACTTTTTCAATCTTTCCTCCCAGTGAAGGATCTTTATCCAGACTTTCCTTTAATTGCCGGGGAAGAAAACCGCGGAGTTTTTCCCATTCATCACAGGGAATGATAACCCTTTCCTTGATCCATTCCGCGAGGGATGTTTCGTCTTCAGGCGTCCACCCTTCCCGTTCCCTGCGGAGACGAGAGACAAAATCTTCAACTACAGTTTCAGGAAGTATGGGCCTCAGGGAAGCGTCTCCCAGAGCCTCGTCAATTACCCTGTCCGAAAGGGAAGATGAAAGTCCGCCTTTCCCTGAAAGTCCGACTTTTACTTCTCCGCGCAGTTCCGGCCTGTCATCATACTCATAGATAAGTGTGCCGGTTTCCTGCCAGGCAAGAGAACGGGCAAAGGGGCTGGGCCGTCCGGATTTGAAAAAGAAAATACCGGTGTTTCCGCTGCAAAGCGAGCTGATAAGATCCCTGAAGCCTTCCATGTCAAAGTTGTCCTGCAGACAAGTCCGCCATGCTTCGGCAGTAAGGGGAAAATCTTCGATACCGCAGGCTTCATCGAAAAGACGTTTTGAACGCTGCCTCATAACCCAGAGCGGAGTACGCCTTCCAAAACCGGAACGCGGCAGAACGAGACTCCGTTCCGCGGCCTCCCGGAATGCGGCGCCGAAAAGGCCTGAAGACTCAAGCCTCTTTCTGAAGAGTCTCTCGCCCCGCATTACGTCCTGTTCAAGATGATCCATTGACATGATACTGTCGCGGACAAGAGTTTCTGTTCCGGCCGGACTATTTTCCTGCCGGGGGATGAGAAGAAGTATGCCGTTATCGTCGCAGAAACTTTCACTCCGCAGCCTGAGTTTTTCTTCCAGATCCTCCACCAGGGCAAGCGACAACGGATAGTTAATTCTTCCACCCCTGAAACTGTGAATGACGATCCTCAACGCATCCTTACGTTCCAGGGGATCGTCAATAATCTCAACCGCGATTGAATCGCTTCGGCCAAGACCTCCCTGAATGTTTCTCTGTTCCGCGAGCAGCAGATTGAGTTTTTCGTAAGGCTCTTCAGGCAGGGTATTGCCCGCGGCAAGATGATCGAGAAGCTGCAGTTTGTATTTTGTAATTACGGGAGAACTGAACATGGCGTCGGCCCGCCAGAAGGGAACAAAACCCGAAACTTTTTCGCAGGGCAGTACCTCAACCGCTTCGCTTGAAATTGAGTTTATGCGCCAGGATCTTCCGCCAAAATCGAAGCTGTCGCCGAGTCTCCTTTCCCAGACAAATTCCTCATCCAGTTCGCCGATTTTTGTTCCCGGCTTTCCGCCTTCTCCTCCCGCCAGACGCAGGGAATAAAGCCCGCGGCTGGCAATGACTCCTCCGGACTGGTAGAGGAGTTGGAGCGTGCCGGGCGCCGCCCGTAACTCTCCGCTTTTTTTGTCGAAGTAAAGCCTCGCTTTGAAATCCCGGATCCTGTATCCGCCGGAGAGCATTTTGATCACCCTGTCATAGCTGCCGCGCCTGAGCGTGTTAAACACATAAAACTTTTTTATGATCTCAAAGAGTTCGTCAACATTTCTGTCCTGTTCCGTGCAGAGAGACAGTATGAGCTGGGACAGTACATCCAAGGGATTCTTTAGAGGGTAGGTTTCCTCAATATTTATTTCCTTAAAGGCTCTTTCAAGCGCGGCGGCATTAAGCAGATCCATTGTATGCAAAGGGATAAGCCTGCCGCGGCTTACCCTTCCCACCCCGTGTCCCGAGCGCCCTATCCTCTGCATGCACGAAGAGGCCGAGCGGGGAGTGCCCGCGAGGATCACTTCTTCCACAGTCCCAATATCAATTCCCAGTTCAAGGGATGCGGTGGCAACAACGCAGGAGATCTCTCCTGAGGCAAAACCTTGTTCCACGGCACGGCGAATATCTTTTGAAAGCGATCCGTGGTGGGTATAGGCAATCTGTCTTGCCGGCAAATTTTTCCCCTCAAAAAAACTTTCCGCTTCCCGGTTTATAAAGAGACAGAGACGTTCCGCCTGTTTTCTCGAATCGGTAAATATCAGAACCGAATGGCGGCCCTGTTCTTCATCCTGCGTGAGGATTTGTTTCTGAAGATCGAGACGCTCAAGGATATAATCCGCCGCGGCCCTGTAACGGCTGTCATATTTCTCTTCACCCTTCATATTGAAACCCTGATTGAAACCCGCTTCGGGAAACTCTACCCGGAAGTCTGTTTTTTTATTCGCGGGGGGAGAGACGATATGCACCCTGTATCTGCCGCTGCCTGAAAATTCCGCGGCGGCTTCAGGAGGCCTCACCGTAGCGGAAAGACTGACGCGCTGAAAGCTGCCCGCAATGAGGGAGAGCCGGTCTATCTGGCATGAAAGAAAACTTCCCCGTTTGCTGCCCAGAACCGCATGAATCTCGTCAATGATGACAAGCTTTACGGTGGATAGGATCATTCTCCCCTTTCCGCTATTGAGAAGAATCGCAAGACTCTCCGGGGTAAGAGCCAGAATGGAAGAGGGGCTTTTTATAAAGCGGCGGCGTTCTGACTGCGGAGTGTCTCCGGATCTTGTTTCAACCCGTATGGGAGGAAACTCACTTCCCCTGTCCGCAAAGCGTTTACGGAGAGCCTCCAGAGGTTCAAGAAGATTCCGTTTGATGTCTTCATTCAGGGCCTTGAGCGGAGACACATAGAGGACTGTCAGTTCCTCGGGATCGTAATCTCCGTTACAGAAACGGGAGAGGACACCCAGAAACGCGGTGAGAGTTTTACCGCTGCCGGTAGGAGCCAGCGCAAGTACGTTTTCTCCCTTTTCAATGAGCGGCCATGCCTCGGCCTGTACGGCGGTAGGACTGCCGTATGTTTCTTTGAACCATGTATCGATCAGATCATTAAACATCGGATACGGTGTCCGTTTTCAACTTCTTTTATTCCCGGATGTTCACGGAAGCATTTTTCTTCCGCAACGGGACAGCGGGACGCAAAGGCGCAGCCTGTTCCTGCCGCAGATGAATGTATTACCGCATCATGCGCATGCCTCTCGGGAAGATTTTGCAAAACTTCATTGCCGGTAACCGAGGAGAAGAGCAGCTTTGTATAGGGATGCAGGGCTGATTTGTAAAGGTCTTTCGCTTCCGCTTCTTCCATAAGCTCTCCCCTGTACATAACACCGATGCGGTCGCAGAAATAGCAGGCCACCTTGAGATCATGGGCGATGAATAAAAAGGAGAGTGAATGTTTTTGGCGTATATCAAGGAGCAGGTTGAGTATCTGGCCCTGTATCGAAACATCAAGCGCGGAAACAACTTCATCGCAAATCAAGAGTTCCGGCTTCATCATGAGTCCCCGGGCTATGGAAATCCTCTGCCGCTGTCCGCCTGAAAATTCCGAAGGCCTTCTTTCAAGATCATTTTTTGAAAGTCCAACCTCTTCCAGCATGGTGGCGGCTTCTTCGCGGGCTTCTCTCTTTCCCGGCCATGAAAGCGACCAGCGGCTTCCCGCGGTGAGTATCTCGCAGATGTTTTTCCTGGGATTCAGGGAACGGGCAGGATCCTGGAACACATACTTTATCTTTCCCCGGTAAGAACGGAGATCCCTGCCTTCCAGGCGCAGCACATCGGTACTGTCCCGGTACATGATGCTGCCTGAATCCGCTTCGTACATACGCACCAGAAGCCGCGCTGTGCTTGTTTTGCCGCAGCCCGATTCACCGACAAGGCCGTAACTTTCATTTTCGTGTATTGTAAAGGAGATATCATTGACCGCGTAGACAAAAGTTCCAAAGCGGGCAAAGAAACCGGCTTCAAGATTGAAACGTTTCCGCAAACCTGAAACAGTAAGTATCGGCGGGAAACCTTGTTTTCCGTCCGGTTGATTTTTTAAGTCCGTCATATCAAGGCCCCATACCAATGCAGCGGATTTCGCGGGACTCACCCTTCCGCAATTGAGGTATCCCTTTGCCGCATTCAGGCCGGGCTTCGGCACAGCGGGGTGCAAAGGGACAACCCGGTTCCGGCTTTGCCGGATCCGCTACCCTGCCGGGAATTGTTTTCAGGCGCTCTTTTGAATAGTGGCTCCCGAAACGCGGAGAGGCCGCAAGGAGAGAGCGGGTATAGGGATGCCGCGGCGAAGAGCGTATCTCTTTCGCATTCCCCGCTTCCATCTCAAGGCCGCCGTACATCACCATGATGCGGTCTGAAATTTCCGCAACAAGATCTATGTCATGACTGATAAAGATGATGGAGATACCCCGTTCTTCCCGCAACGTTTTGAGCAGGGTGACGATCTGTTTCTGTATGGTTACATCCAGAGCGGTGGTAGGCTCATCGGCGATTAAGAGTTTGCAACCCTGCGCAAGGGACAATGCAATGCCGATACGCTGAAGCTGTCCACCGGAAAACTGATGTGGAAAATTGCCCAGCCTCTCCCTGCCGTTGTCCAGCCCGACTTCCGCAAGCAGGGCAGCGGCCTTTTCCAGAGCGGCTTCCCTTTCAATCGCGGGTTCCCTGTTCCTGAACGTTTCCAGAAACACATTTCCCATATTCTGCAGAGGATCGTAAGAGCGCCCCGGCTCCTGATAGATCACGCCGATCTTCTTTCCCCGGTATTGCCTCAGGGTTTCAATATCCTTTCCCAGCAGTTCAAAATTTTCAAAACAGATTGAGCCTGAGATTTCCGCATTCGCGGGAAGGAGACCGGGTATGGCCTGGGTGCTTACACTCTTCCCGGAACCGGATTCACCTACGATGCCCAGAATCTCTCCCCGCTTCAACAGGAATGAAAGCCCGCGCACGGCATGTACCGCGGCGGAGGATCTGCCCCGCAGTATGCTGAAACTTACGGCAAGATCCCTTACTTCCAGCAATGCAGGTGATCCGGAACTCTCCGCCGAAAACGCAGGATGAGGTTCCCCTCCGGTATCCTCCGCCGAACCCGCAGGGTGAGGTTCCCCTCTGGAACTCAGTTTTCCGTTCTTTCTTCCTTTAATAAAATCAGGAATCCAGAACCGCAATCCAAAGCTGCGTGTATGGTAAGGATCAAAAAAATCCCGGAGACAGTCGCCAAGAAAGTTGAAGGCAAGAGTTACTCCCAGAAGAAACCAGACAGGATTCAAAAGCCACGGGTAATTTCGCAGATTGTTCAAAGTAGAAATGTCCCGCTTGATCATTGAACCCCAGCTTACCGCGGGATCGGTAATGCCCAGCCCCAGATAGGAAAGGGTTGTTTCGGTCATGATGAAGCCGGGAATGGAAAGCGCGACACTTACAATCAATAGACTCGCAATCTGCGGAATAATGTCCCCGCTTATGATCACCGTTGAAGGAATCATTTCAAGCTGTGAATTCATGACAAACTCTTCCCGTTTGATGGCGTGTACCATACCCCGGAAAGTTCTCGCGGAACCGGGCCAGCCGACCAGCGACAGAATAACCGTGATCATCATGTAGGCCCGGCCTGAATCCATATTACCTGATAAAAGCGAACGGAGAAAGAGAATGAGATAGAGACCGGGGATCAGCATGAAGAATTCGCAGACCCGCATGATCGACCAGTCGGCAAATCCGCCGAAGTAACCCGCGAGTCCGCCGAAGAGAACCGCCAAAACAAGAGAGATCGCGGTTGCCACAAAACCGATTGTCAGCGAGATCCGCGAACCATAAATGATTCTGGAAAAAACATCCCGCCCCAGGTTATCCGCCCCCATAAGGAAAACAGGATATGCGCCCTTATCCGTGCTGAAGAAATGCCGCTCCATGGGAATAAGCCCCAGCAGTTTGTACGGTTCGCCCTTTCCGAAAAGATGAACCTTTTCGTAACTTGCCCGTATCCGCGCATACTTCCACGATACCGAATTGCTCACACGCCATTCCTGTGCCTGAAGCCGTCCCTGATAGAATCGCAGATTCGGCGGATGGTATGTTTTGTCGGCAAAGGAAGAAGTCGGAGCGTAAGGCGCAAAAAACTCGGCAAAGATCATAAAGAGATATAGCAGCAGCAGCGCCGCAAGCGAAATCATTCCAAGCGGCCGTGTTCTCAAATACACAAAAAACTTTTTCATCATTCTTTCCCGTATCTGATCCGCGGATCAATGAGCGCAAGCAGAATGTCCGCAAGAACCATTCCCACCAGAACGAGAAATGAAATGAACATGATATTGGTAAGCACAAGGTTGATGTCTTCCTGCAGCACCGCTTCATACATGAGCCTTCCGATTCCCGGATACGCGAAGATTATTTCGAGGATCAGTGAACCTGAAAACAAACCCGCAAGAAGATTTGCGCTTCCGGTGATGTAGGGATTCAGGGTATTGCGGAACGCATGGTTAAAGTAGATCCGCCATTCGGCAATACCCCGACTCCGCAGGCTTGTAATGTAGGGCTGCCCCAGCTGATCAAGCATGGTAGCCCGGATCATCCTCAGGGTTCCGCCGATTCCTCCCAGGAACGCGGCAAGCAGAGGAAGAAAGATATGGTGTGCGTAGGAAAACACAAAACGTCCCGGCGCTTCGGAAAAAGGAAAATCAGGATACGCGGTAACCGGGAACAGACCGGTAAGACTTGCGAAAAGCTGGAGCAGGATCAGGAGGAGAATGCCGGGAAACGCATGAAGCACAAGCGCAAAAAACGTTACCGCAAGATCGGCCCTGGTTCCGGCTTTGGTGGAAAAATAAACTCCCAGCAAAAAAGAAAAGACTGTAATGAGAAGCAGCGAAATGATATTGAGAAGCAGCGAATTGGGAAGCCGGCTCGCAATCAGGAAAGAAACAGGCGCACGGCTGATGAGGCTTACTCCAAGATCGTGATGAATGACAAGACGTTCAAGCCATTTGAAGTATTGAATATAGAAAGGCCTGTCCAGCCCCAGGTATGCACGCTGGGCGGCAAGTTGATCCATGTTCATCGCTTCCCGGTTTACCCCGGCCCTTCCCTGACTGTCGGTGAAGAGCTGCTGCATCATGATCTGATCCACAATGTCGCCCGGAGCCAGTTCCATGAGGCCGAAGACCGCAAAGCCCAGGAGGAAAAGCATCACCAGCATGATGCAGAAACGCCCGGCGACATAGGCCAAAAGAGGCGCCCTGCGTTTGAATTTGTGAAACGGAGAGAAGATTAAAGCTATTGCCTCCGCCGGGTTTTTCATTTCAAAAAGATATGGCTCGTCTCTGCGCCGTTGATATTGTCGAAATACACATTGCTAAAGTCCCAGCGGTTCCGCAGGGCCCAGAAGCCCCTTGAACGGAGAAGGGAGATAACCGGCATCTCTTCCAGAATGATCTCCTGATACTCGTTCCATATTGCGCGGGCTTTTTCTTTATCGATGGTATAGGAACCTTCGTTGTAAAGATAATCAATCCGCGCTTCCCAGGCAGTGGCGGGCTTTTTCTGATTGGGATACCACATGTGCAGATTCCCCGAAGAAGGCCAGACATTGCTGCCCTGGGACGGAAAGATGTTTGAACCGGAGAGTCCCATCAGCATGGAGTCCCATTCAAAAGTGGTGAAGAGCTGTTCAACCAGTTTCTGGAAATCCAGCACCCTGATATTTACCTTGATCCCCTGACCGTCAAGTTCATTCATTATAATGGAAGCAATATCGGACATGATTGTACTTTCGGAACGTATGCTAAGATCGAACTCAACCGCGTTACCTTCATCGTCCCGCAAAACGCCGTTTGAATCCCGCCTGAAACCCGCGGACTCAAGAAGCGCAAGAGCCTTTTTCTGATCATAGAGATACCTGAGTTTTATTTCGGGATTGTAGAAAGGATTCGGTTCCGGGAAAAAATCAAGCATTGGTTCCGCAAGACCCCGGTACACCTGGTTTATGATCCGCTCCCGGTTGAGAAGACAGCTCATCGCCTGGCGGAATTCTTTTTTTGTAAACCACTTGTATGTGGGACTGCCTGAATGAACGGGATTCTGGTTGAAAGTCCAGTATGCGGCACCCAGACTTCCTTCCGCATTGAAAACCGTATAGGAACCGGCTTCCTGCCTGTTGACCATTTCGTCAATATCTTCGGGCCGCAGGGAATAGGCTTCGGTTCTCCCCTCCATGAAGATAAGCTTTTGCGTATTTTCATCGGGAATTATCTGAACGATATACTCTTCGACATAGGGGATTGAAGTCCCGGCCTTATCAACATTCCAGTAATCGGGATTCCGTTTGTACACCAGACGCTGGCCGGGAATGTATTCGGTAAGAAACCACTCACCCATGGAGGGAATTGTCTTTGGATCGGCGGCAATACTGTAAAGATCAAGAACCGCCTGTACGCCGCCTTCATCCTTGGCTTTCTTGTAGACGTGGGCCGGGCCAAAGTCCATATTCGTGGCGAGCAAAGGTTCCGCTACAATACGCGGAAAATTGAAAGAGAACTTCTTGTCGCTGATCCTTTCGATATCAACATGAGCTTCGCTGCCGTCGCTCATGGAAAGGAACTGCTGATAGTAAGCGGAACTCTGACACTCCGGGTCGCCTGAAATTTCATTGTACCAGAAGATCGCGTCCTCGCTTGTAACCGGGATCTTTTGGTCCGAATTATAGTAGCTCCAGTAGAGATTGTCCCGGAGAGTATAGATAACCTTGAGCGTATCGTTTTCCTCATCGGCAATCACTTCAAAGAACGCCATACGGGCCTTCCATTCCCGTTTTTCGGTATCGTAATCAATAAGATAGTCGGTCATGGCTCCCGTTACGGCGGCGGTAGGAGAATCCGTTTCGGCAATCAGCAGATTGAAGCTCTTCGGGTCGGCCTGCGTCACCGTATTCCAGGTTCCCCTCACCGTGCCGGGAGCGAACTCTTCCCCCCGCCAGGGCTTGCTCACCGTCTTTTCCAGAATTTCGTTTATCCCCCGGGAGCCCAGAGCCTCAAATTCTTCCGCCGAGTATTCTTCTTCCTTTGAGCATGCGAAGAAGATCGCGGAGAGGATCCCCGCTATCAGTATGAAACTTCGTTTCAACGCCGATTCGGTTTTTAGGTTTGTCAACATCTTTTTTTTCATTGGATTCATTATAGCAGCTTCATGAAGAAAGCGGAAGTCATTTTTCAAGAGGTGTATGAAAAACCATACAGAATCGGTTAATCCGGTTCAATTTACCTTTGATCATCGGCACGAAAAAAGCTTGACACTGCCGCGAATGGCCTGTAAGCTGATTATCGTATATTTTAGAGGAAGAGAGGGATGAAAATCCCCCGCCATCCTGTAAAGTGATGGGCGGGCCTGTAAGCGTTTTATCGGCCGGAGGAATCAATGTTTTCTTGCCATGTTCCCAGAGATTTTTTTCTTCGTTATACCGGTAATCATATATTCCCGGTATGTGCGGTTTACTATCCCCCCCCCCCCGTATTTTTTAGAAATTTGTTGTAGAGCCGGCTTTTTACATACGCTGTTTCGTTATTCAAATTTTTTTACCCCACTAATCAGAGAGGTTCCTCATGAATAGCCCTCATAAAGCTTTGGGTGGTAAAGGTCTGCGACCGGTATTAAAGAACTATGAACTTTACCTGTTCCTTGTTCCTGCGGTGGCTTTGACCTTCTGTTTTGCCTATATTCCCATATACGGCGTCCAGATCGCCTTTAAAAATTTCACCCCTGTTAAAGGCATCTGGGGCAGTGCCTGGGTAGGATTCGATCAATTTTTAAGGTTCTTCCGTACCAATCAGTTTAAAATCGTGGTAACCAATACCTTTTATCTGAGTATCTATGGGATTATTGTAGGCTTTCCCCTTCCCATAGCCCTGGCTCTGATGATGAATTCCATGGCCACCCCCAGGTATAAGCGGGTATTACAAACCATAACCTACATGCCTTACTTCATTTCCATGGTTGTACTGGTGAGCCTTATCAACATCTTCCTCTCCCCCACAGGCCTTGCGGGACACATCAGCCAATTTTTCGGCGCAGCCCCCCAAAACCTTATGGCAAACCCGGTGGTGTTCGGCCATACCTACGTTTGGTCCGGGGTGTGGCAGGGCATGGGCTGGGGCAGCATCATCTACCTGGCGGCCCTGTCCTCGGTGGACCCGACGCTCTACGAGGCGGCCACCATAGACGGCGCCAACAAATGGCAAAAATTGGTCCACATCGATCTGCCCACCATCGCCCCCACCTGCACCATTCTCCTCATTTTAAGCGCCGGGGGGATTCTGAATGTGGGATTTGAAAAAGCCTTCCTTATGCAGAACAACCTGAACCTTTTAAGAAGCGAGGTTATCAATACTTACATATACAAGGTGGGGATACAGAACACCCAGTACAGTTATTCCGCCGCGGTGGGACTTTTCAACAACCTTATCAATTTCGTGATCCTGGTAGCGGTGAACCGTATATCGGGAAAGCTGAACGAAACAAGCCTTTGGTAGGAGACACTCATGTTTGGAAAACGGCAAAGTCTGGGCGATAATTTTTTTGACGGGATAGTGTTTATTTTGAGCATTGCCATTCTCATTGTCATGGCATACCCCCTTTACTTCATTATTATAGCCTCTTTCAGCGATCCGACGTATGTCAATACCGGCAGGGTCTGGCTCCTTCCCTCCCACATCACCATGGAAGGCTACAACCGGGTCTTTGCGGATGCCCGGATCTGGCGGGGCTACCGGAATACTATTTTTTACACCGTTGCCGGTACTCTGATCAGCCTCCTCTTTACCCTGCCGGCGGCCTACGCTCTTTCCCGGAAGGACCTAAAGGGGCGCAACTTCCTGATGATGTACTTTGTATTCACCATGTTTTTCTCCGGAGGGCTTATCCCCACGTATTTGACGATGAATTCTTTTAAATTGACCAATACCATCTGGGTTCTGCTCATTCCTTTTTCCGTCAACGCCTATAACCTGATCATTTCCCGTACCTTCTTTGCCTCTACCATACCCCAGGAGCTTTTGGAGGCGGCTATTCTGGACGGCTGCGGCAATACCAGGTTTTTTGTATCCGTGGTGCTTCCCCTGTCCAAGGCGATCATAGCCGTTATCGGTCTGTACTGCGCGGTTGGTCAGTGGAACCAGTTCTTCCTCTCCCTGGTGTATGTCAGGTCCGAAAGCCTTATGCCCCTGCAGATAGTGCTGCGGAATCTGCTTTTGCAGTACCGGTTTCTGGAAACCGGCGCCAGCAGTAATTCGAGCGAGATACAGAGGATAGCCGACGTGATGAAATACGCCATTATCATTATTTCCACTGTCCCGGTGATGTGCTTTTACCCCTTTATCCAGAAGTACTTTGCCAAAGGGGTTATGATCGGCGCTGTAAAAGGGTAGTCCGGAATCTTTCAAGGACGGTCTGTCTTTTGAAGTTTCCCGAAAATATTTACCAAGGAGGAATCCTATGAAAGGATCCGCAAAATTGATGTGCGCCGTATTGGCGTTTTTTTGTGCAGTATTTGTACTTGCCTGTGGCGGTGCAAAGTCAGATGGGGGCAAGGTGGCTTTTAACGAGACTGGTTATCCTATCGTCAACGAACCGATAACCCTGAAGGTCATTGCCGCTAAAAGCGTCACCAGCAACGATTATCCCGATCTGCCCCTCTTCCAGGAGATTGAGAAAAAAACCGGCGTCAAGGTGGACTGGCAGTATGCCGGCGTTGACTGGGCGACCCAAAAGCCGCTGCTCCTGGCCAGCAACGATCTGCCGGATGTGTTTTTTGGCCGGACCGCGGTTTTGGAAGGCGACGTGGTCAGCAACATGGGGCTTTTCGCACAGTTGGACGATCTGATCGAAAAATACGGTGTCAACGTCAAGGCCATGTTCCAGAAACAGCCCGGTATGCTTGCGTTTACCAAAGCCTATGACGGGCATATCTACGGTCTGCCCCAGCAGATGCCCCGGCGTCCCGCAACCTACGCGGTATACGGTATCAATCAGAACTGGCTTGATAAACTGGGACTGGCGATGCCCGCCACAACCGAGGAATTTTACTCTGTCCTTAAGGCTTTTAAGACCAGGGACCCCAACGGAAACGGCCTGGCTGACGAGATCCCCTGGACATTCGAAGGCATGTCTGATGGTATATCCGGATTCACGGACATGCTCTGCGCCTTCGGAATATATACCAATATAAATAACGACTGGCTTTCGGTAACCAATGGCAAGGTACAGTACGTCGCCGCCCAGGAAGGGTTTCAAGACGGCATAGCCTATATGCGGCGCCTCTATGCCGAAGGGCTCATCGATCAGGAAGCCTTTACCCATGATTGGGCTCAGTTTAGTGCTAAAACCCATCAGGCGGATCCTGAAATAGTCGGAGTTGGTCCTCACTGGAGCCGGAACGCCGCGTTCGACGACCGGGGGGACGAACATTATTCCCTGCTTATGCCGTTGAAAGGGCCTAAAGGCCACCAGGGCTGGCGCACGAATCCTGAATTTGTAAAGGGCGCCAAGTATGTGTTTGAGATAACTACCGCCAGCAAGAACCCGGAGATCGCCTTCCGCTGGGGGGACGCCTTCTACGATGAAATGGCGGGTCTCCAGCTATACGCCGGATACGTAGGGGTACGGCTCAGGGACAACGGGAACAACACATACACTGCTCTGCCGCCACCCGTGGGTACAAACGATGACGACTGGTTGTGGCGAAACGGTATGGGTGATCTAATTGTGGGTTTTGTCAGCGATGAACTCAGCGCCCGGTATGAGGATCCCATATTCGATAGGCAGTACCTCGACAAAGAACAGCTTTCGGCCTATTTCCCCAAGGAGTATTATCCCCTGGTTTCCATGACCCCTGACGAGCTCAACGAACTGGCGACTCTTCGCCAGGATATTCACACCTTTGCCCAGCAGCAGACGGCCAACTGGATTGTCAACGGCGGCATAGAGAATGAATACTCAGGTTTCGTCAGACAGCTTGAAACCATGGGGCTGAACCGTATGGTAGAAATTTACCAGAACGCATATAACCGGTACATGGGCAAGTAAAACCACAACATCCCTGGAGCCTCTTGAAAACGCCTTCCACGGCAGGCCCAGGGACCGGACCCCGCAGTTTTAACAGGAGATCTTTACGAACATGAATTCACGGGAACGATTATTGGCTGTACTGCGGGGACAAAAAACAGACCGTCTCCCATGGGCGCCCTTCCTTACCTACTGGTGGGATCATAATTCTGTCGTCGAGGCGGAACGTCTGGGTGAGATTGGTTTTAAACGGGCCGTGGGGGCGGATCCTTTAATGAGGGGGCACGGTGATCGTTTGACTCATAATCAGCACCCCGGACTTGCCATGTTCCGCTGGAATTATGAAAAGACAAAGATCACCGAAAAGGCTGATGAAAAGCGGAAACAGGTTGTCTACGAGACCCCCCTGGGCACTATCGAGGCAGGATACACTTATTCGCCGGGAGGGGACACATGGTTTTTAACCGAACACCCCATTAAAACTGCCGGCGATTTTAGAATACTTGCCTATATGGCGGAAGACATCAATCTGACCGCTGATTATGAGGATTATGAAAAACAAATACGGAAGAATCCCGATACCCTTTACCTGCCCCTGATTTCTCCGTTCAGCAAAACTGCCTTCCAGTCCATGATTGAATTCTGGGTGGGGACAGAGGAACTCAGTTACCTGGTAACGGATTATGCCGAAACGGTGGAGAACACCCTCGCGGTTATGTACCGGGCCTCCATGGAAACGGCGCGGCTCTCGGCGGCTTCACCGGCGCAGGCCTTTATCACCTGGGAGGATACGTCAACCACCAACATTTCTCCCTTATGGTATGAACGCTATATTCTGCCGGAGATAAATCAATGGTGTGAAATACTCCACGCGTCCGGCAAACTGTATATTCAGCATGCCTGCGGGCATCTGCGGTATCTCGCGCCGCTTATTGCCGCATCAAACATAGACGCTATTGAGTCCTTTTCCGATCCTCCCACCGGCAATATTTCGATTATGGAATTCAGCGGCCAATTACCGGAACGGATAGCCCTCATCGGCGGCATTGAACCGGTATTTTTTATCAATGCTACACAGGGAGAACTTGAAGCGCGGGTTGATACGCTCTGCGGGCATTTTAAGGGGAAGCGTTTTATTTTGGCAAATGCGGATTCCTGCCCGCCGTCGGTGGACATTGACAGGTTCGGCATAGTATCCCGGCGGGTTTGCGGGAACTTTAACATGACACCGCCGGCAATAAGAATGTTTGGTAAAACCGCTCGTAACTGATAAGGAGAAATGGCTATGGCTTTATTTTTGGAAAAAGGCAAACTGGTGTATCACTACGATGCGGAAACCCTTTGGGTTGAGCCCTGGGGGGCAAACAGCCTCCGGGTACGGGCGGTACGGAACGCCGAAATGCCCTATACTTCAGGCGCAAGCCAAACCGACTGGGCCTTGCTCCCGCCGGAACCCCGGGAGCCGTCAATCGTCATACACGATGACGGCGCATCGATCCGTAACGGGAAGATAGAACTGCGGATAAACGCCTTCGGTCAAATTGCCGTCTTCAACGGAAAGGGCGAATTGCTGTTGGAAGAATATGTGCGCAGTACCCGGGACATAAAGGGGCGTACCTGGAGCGCCCTCCAGATCGACGGCAGGGAGTTCAAGCCCAATGGCGGTGACGAATACGCCCTCAAGGTCCGTTTTGAAAGCCATAATCCTGACGAAAAAATTTACGGCCTGGGGCAGTACCAGCAGCCCTTCCTGAATCTCAAGGGTGTCGATCTGGAACTGGCCCAGCGCAATTCCCAGGCCTCGGTACCCTTCGCCCTCTCCTCCCTGGGCTACGGTTTCCTCTGGAACAATCCGGCAGTGGGGCGGGTTTGTTTCGGCAGGAATCTTACCACCTGGGAAGCTTATTCCACCAGGTACATGGATTACTGGATTACCGCGGGAGACAGTCCCGCGGAAATAGAGGAGGCTTACGCCGGGGCAACGGGTACGGTGCCGATGATGCCCGATTACGGCACAGGATTCTGGCAATGTAAGCTCCGGTATCAGACCCGGGATGAAATTCTTGAAATAGCCAAGGGATACAAGAGCCGGGGGCTCCCCATTTCCGTTATCGTGGTGGATTTTTTCCACTGGACCTGCCAGGGGGACTGGAAATTCGATCCCCGGTACTGGCCCGATCCCGAAGGCATGGTGAGGGAACTCAAATCCATGGGCATAGAACTCATGGTCTCCATCTGGCCCACGGTGGACCGCCGGAGTGAAAACTACAACGAAATGCTTGAGAAGGGGTATCTTATCCGTTCCGAACGGGGTTCCCGGACAGACATGGATTTTGCCGGAAACGTAACTTTTTACGACGCCACCAATGCCGGGGCCAGGGAATATGTTTGGGAACAGGTAAAGAAGAACTATTACGACAAGGGAATACAGCTCTTTTGGCTTGACGTGGCGGAGCCGGAATATCAGGTGTACGATTTTGACAACTACCGGTATCACATCGGTTCAAATCTGGCGGTAGGCAACGTATACCCCTGCATGTACGCCCGGACTTTTTTTGAGGGCATGAAACAAGAGGGCCGGGAGGGGATCGTCAATCTGATACGCTGCGCCTGGGCCGGCGCGCAGCGTTACGGCGCCTTGGTGTGGTCCGGGGATATTCATTCCAGTTTTGAAAGTTTCAGAAACCAGCTTGCCGCGGGGCTTAACATGGGGATTGCCGGTATCCCCTGGTGGACCACCGACATAGGCGGTTTCCATGGCGCGGACATTAAAGCCCCGGCCTTTCACGAGCTCCTGGTCCGCTGGTTCCAGTGGGGCTGTTTCTGTCCGGTCATGCGCCTTCACGGCGACAGGAATCCCCATAAGCCGCCTCTGGGAACTTCCGGCGGCGGGATGTTTGGTTCCGGCGCGGAAAACGAGGTATGGTCTTTTACCGAAGAAGTCTACGAAATTTGCAGGAAGTACCTGTTGCTCAGGGAAAAACTGCGGCCCTATATCAGGGAGCAGATGAAGGCCGCCCATGAAAAAGGTACGCCGGTAATGCGTCCCCTGTTCTACGACTTCCCCGGCGACGGGCAGGCATGGGAAACGGAGGATGAGTACATGTTCGGCCCCGATTATCTGGTAGCGCCTATCCTGTATCCGGGAAAAACCGATCGGGAGGTATATCTCCCCGCCGGAACCCGCTGGACCGACTGCTGGAGCGGCGAACAATACGATGGCGGTATCAGCATTACCGCGCCGGCTCCTCTGGACAGGATCCCGGTGTATTCACGGAACAACGCGGTATTTCCCTGATGTACTGGAAAGTTTTACCCTTTTTCGGTATATTTTAGGCAGCACAGGAGGGTAAAGCAGTGGCGCCAATGACCGCAGAACAGGCCGCCGAAGCCGGCAAAGATCTTGATTTTGGCAAGGTGTGGGCGGCTTTACTGAAAACCGATGAACAAATTGAGAAGATGTCTAAAAAGGTAGATAAAACCACGGAGGATGTTGCTAAAACTTCAGAGGATGTTGCTAATTTGTCCAAACGGGTAGATAAAACTTCGGAGATCGCTGCTAAAACTTCAGAGGTTGTTGCTAATTTATCTAAACGGATAGATAAAACTTCGGAGATTGCTGCTAAAACTTCGGAGATCGTAGCTAAAACCTCGAAAGAAGTAGCTAAACTAACAAAAAATCTTGGCGGGATTGGTAACTCCATTGGTAAAATGACCGAAGCGATGTTTTCCGCTGAACTATGGAAAAAATTCAGCGTTCATGGTTTTAAGTTCACCAGGGGGAGTAATATCAAGTTTTCGGTGGGTAATACGGTTCTTGCCGAGGTAGACTTTTTCATGGAAAACGGCGAATATGCTATGCCCGTGGAAATTAAAACAGAATTGTCTATTGAAGATGTGGACGACCACTTAAAACGTATGGAAAAAATACGCCGATATATGGACAGCCATAAGGACAAACGCAAACTTGTCGGTGCTGTTGCCGGAGCGGTTGTTTCTAAAAACGTTCTAATCTATGCCCAAAAAAAGGGTTTTTTTGTATTGGTTCAAGCAGGTAATTCAATAGCCATAGCAAAAACATCCAAAGACTTTAAACCCAAAGAATGGTAAAAAGCATTTCTTGCTATGGATAAGGATTTAATCGAAGCCCTGTCCGGCGCTTAAATTTCTTGATTCGCAGGCGGCCTTCATACCCAGGGGCTTGCCCCTGCTGCGAAATAATGTAATCGGAATAATGAAGGTGAATAATGAGTAAGTGGAGGTATAAATTGGTATGAACCCCGCATATAATCCATACCTTATAGAACGAAGATACCCAGGAGCTTGCTCTTGGGTATCTTCATTATATTATCAGCATGGTTCATAATTTTGTCACGTACACGCCGTATAGCGGTACGGTACAATCATTATACTCGCAGCCCGGAGGTGGGATACATGAATAGCAAAGATCTTGTTTCCAAAATGACGCTGGAGGAGAAAGCTTCCCTCTGTTCAGGCCTTAATATGTGGTTTTTAAAAGGTATTGAGCGGCTTTCCCTCCCTTCGATCATGGTTACCGACGGCCCTCACGGGCTGCGCAAGCAGCAGGGCAGCGGCGACCACCTTGGCATCAACGAAAGTGTGCCTGCCACCTGTTTCCCCACGGCCGCGGCTACCGCTTCAAGTTTTGATCCCGCCCTCCTTGTTGAGATGGGCAAAGCCATGGGGGAGGAATGTCTGGCCGAAAAGGTTGCGGTAATTCTGGGGCCGGGGGTCAATATCAAGAGGAGTCCCCTCTGCGGCCGCAACTTTGAATACTTCAGCGAAGACCCTTATCTCAGCGGGGAACTGGCCGCCGCCCTTATTTCGGGCATTCAGAGCAAGGGGGTGGGAACCAGTCTCAAGCACTATGCGGCAAACAATCAGGAGAAGTCCCGGCTCACCATCGATTCGGTGGTGGACGAGCGGAGCCTTCGGGAAATATACCTTACCGCTTTTGAGAAAGTGGTAAGGCAGGCCCGGCCCTGGACGGTGATGTGTTCCTACAACCGTCTCAACGGTACATACCTCTCTGAAAACAGGAAGCTGCTCAGCGATATTCTGCGGGATGAATGGGGTTTTGAAGGTCTTGTGATGACCGACTGGGGCGCGGCTTCCGACCGGGTGGAAGGTATCCGTGCGGGTCTCGACCTTGAGATGCCCGGTTCCGGGGGCGAAAATGACGCAAAGATCGTTGCCGCGGTAAAAAACGGCTCACTCGATGAAAAACTGCTCGATCTGGCAGCCGAAAGGGTAACGGATCTGATCCTCAAATTCCGGGACAAGCTTGAAGCTTCCCATAGTTTCAGCTTCGATAAAAACGCCCATCACAGGCTCGCCGCAAAGATAGCGGCTTCTTCCGCGGTTCTCCTTGAGAATGAAGGGGACATTCTTCCCCTCAAACCCGGCACCTCCGTTGCGGTGATAGGCGCTCTGGCAAAGAATCCCCGTTACCAGGGGGCCGGGAGCAGCCGGATCAATCCTACCCGGATCGAAAGTCCCTGGGATGCCCTCAGCGAATCGGGGCTCAAGGCCGATTATGCCGAAGGCTACTCGCTTAAGCCCGGTTCAGGTCCCGACGCGGAACTCATTGAACAGGCGGCGGCCCTGGCAAAGTCAAAGGATGCGGCCCTCCTTTTTGCGGGCCTTCCCGATGAATACGAGAGTGAGGGCTTTGACCGCGCGAATCTTGAAATGCCGGAAAGCCATGTAAGGCTTATCGAGGCGGTTGCCGCGGCCAATCCCAATACGGTGGTTCTTCTCCAGTGCGGCGCCCCGGTGAATGTTCCCTGGGCCGCCAGGGTAAAGGCTATCGTCCTCCTCTATCTGGGTGGTCAGGGGGGAGGCGCCGCGGTCGCGGATATTCTTGTAGGCAGGCTTAACCCTTCGGGTAAGCTGCCTGAAACCTGGCCCCTCAAACCGGAAGACAACCCCAGCCATAAAAATTTTCCCGGCGGGGAAAAGACCGTGGAGTACCGGGAAGGGCTCTTTGTCGGTTACCGCTGGTACGACACGGCAAAAATCCCCGTGCGCTGGCCCTTTGGTTTCGGCCTCTCCTACACGAAGTTTGAATACAGGGCCAATGCGGTTCCGGCCTCCTTCGACCCTGAAAAGGGGAATCTGGAAATTTCTCTTACGGTACGCAATACCGGGGATCGGGAAGGCGCGGAGATCGTCCAGCTCTATATCGCAAAAGGAGACAGTTCTATTATCCGGCCGGAAAAGGAACTGAAAGGCTTCCAAAAGGTTTATCTTGAAGCGGGGGAGTCAAAACAGGTTTCTTTCATCCTCGACAGGCGGAGCTTTGCCTACTACAATCCCGCCCCGGTAAACGGGAAACCCGCAGGCTGGTCGGTGGAAGGCGGCCCTTACCGGATCCTCATCGGCGCTTCAAGCCGGGATATCAGGTGCGAATCCACCGTCACGGTAACAGGAGACGGCAGGGAAAGTCTCCTTGCCTTCCTTAAAGAGAAGGCTCCCGCCTACTTTGCTCTCTCCGCTTCTCCCCTCGACATCCCCGATGCCGATTTTGAGGCCCTTCTGGGAAGGCCTATACCCCCCAGGAACCGTGTCCCCGGAGAGCCCTACAGCATTAACAGTCCCCTCTCCACAATCAAGGACAAAGAACCGGGCAAGCCTGTCTATGACGAAATAGCCGCAGGGCTCAAGCAGATGTTCGGCGACAGTCCCGGCCTCTTCCTCATGTTCCGGAGCATGTTGGACGATATGCCGCTGAGGAGTCTTGTCATGTTTGGCGGAGGAAAGATCAACAGCGCGGGGGTAGAAGATCTGGTAAAGGCCCTGAACTCCGGCGCTTCCTGAGCCGCAGTCTTGCCGTCAGGATGGATCATGTGATAGCAATCATCGTTGCCCTGCTGGTATTGCTTCTCCTTTCCGGTTTTTTTTCCGCATGCGAGACTGCTTTTTCTTCGGCAAACAGGATCAAACTCAAGAATTTGGCGGGAAAAGGAGACAAACGCGCCAAACTGGTTCTTCATTTAATTGAAAAGTACGACCGTCTTCTCTCCACGGTGCTGATCGGTAATAACATTGTCAATATCACCTCTTCCGCCCTGGCGACAGTCCTCTTTGTCGGATTCTTCGGAAACGCCGGGGTAACCATTGCCACCCTGGTGATGACAGTATTGGTACTGATTATCGGGGAGATTTCTCCCAAGACCCTCGCAAAGGAATCGCCGGAACGGATCGCCATGACCCTCGCGCCGGTTTTGCGCTTCTTCATAATTCTGCTTAATCCGGTAAACCGCCTGATAGGCCACTGGAAGCGTTTTCTGATTTCCGTTTTCAGGGTGAAGCAGGATCGTTCCCTTACCGAAGACGAACTTTTAACCTTTGTGGAAGAAGTTGCCCACGGCGGGGGCATCAACGAGGGCGAAGAGGAGATGATCCGCCAGGTGATCGAGTTCGATGACATCACCGCACGGGAGATCTGTACCCCCAGGCTTGATATTACCGCCGTTTCCCTTGACGATACGGTCGAGGAAATTGAAAAGCGTTTTGCCCAGTCCGACTTTTCCCGGCTTCCCGTATACCGGGACAGTATCGATAATATCACGGGAGTGCTCCTGCTCAAGGATTTTTACCGGAAAGCCCTGAGACGCGGTACGCCGGTGGAGACACTCATCAAGCCGGTACTGTATGTTTCTTCCCTGATCAAAATCCACCGGCTGCTCCATACCCTGCAGCAGAAGCAGAGCCATCTTGCGGTGCTGGTGGACGAATACGGCGGCACTGTCGGCATTGTTACCATGGAAGATATCATGGAGGAACTCGTCGGTGAGATCTGGGACGAACATGACGAAGTGGTAAAAACCATCAAAAACATCGGGGCAGACGGCTGGTCGGTGCTGGGTACGGCGAACCTGGAAGATGTCTTTGAATTTTTCGGCGTAAAAGCGGATAGTGAGGCGCCCCCCAGAAGCACTACCGTTGCCAGCTGGGTACTGGAGGAATTGGGCCGCCTTCCGCGCATGGGGGACAGTTTTGTGTACGGGGCACTGCAGATCCGCATTTCCAGAATGTACCGCCGCCGGGTCATGGAAGTTACTATCCGCACCGCGCAGGCGGCAGGTATTACGGCCTCTTAGCTTCACTCTGTCTCTGGCAATATGTATTGCATTTTTTTATAATGGTATGTATTATTAAAACATATTTTGAACGAGCTGTTTCAAAACTTCAGTTTGAACCGGACTCGAATGACAGATTGTTTTTACCGGAGCAGAAAATGGTACGTGCCGCGCCGCATAAAGGGATCGTATTTCTTAGCCTGTTTCTTTTTTTGGGCTTTTCGGCTTTGCAGGCTGAGGAAAACAAGTTCCGCCTTGGTATCGGCCTGGAAGGGAACATAAATACCGAATACGGTCTGGCGCTGGGACGTTCCCTCATGGTGGATTTTCATTATTTTAAGTACATAATCACCGGAGCCGCCCTCACCGTCAGTGATGACTTTTCCACCTTTACCGCCATTGAGCCTGAAATTCTGGCCCGCTGGTACTTCTACAATCTGGGTTTCACCGATGGGGGCTTCTTTGTCCAGGGAGACCTGGGGATGAGCTTTGCCATAGAAAAAGACGGTGATTTTGCTCCCCGTTTTCTTGGGGGAGTAAGCGGAGGTTTCCGCTTCCCCTTCCATGACGGAGACTACTATGCGGAACCCTATATTAAAACCGGGTATCCCCTTGTCTGGGGATTCGGCATGAGAATGGGCTGCCGTTTCTAGAGGAAGAAAATGAAAATAAAGGCAAAGATACTGATAGTTGTTCTTCCTCTGCTGATTGCCTCTGTGGCGCTGGTGGGTTTTGCGTCCTACTTCCTGGCGGCCTCTTCGGTTAACCGTTTGGCGGTGGAGTCCCTTACCTACCGTTCGGAACAGCTCAAGACCTTTGCCGACGCTCAGTGGAACCTTCTTGTGGATAACAATGTGGTTGGAATTCCGGCCATGGAAAAGGCCGCCATGGCCGCGGTGGAAATCTATGCCATGAGCCTGCTCCGCAGCGAAACCGAGGCGGTTTTTGCCCTGGATCGCAGCGGAGAACTGGTAATGAATGCCGGCGTTGTAACTCTTGCGGAGACAGACCGGGAAGCCCTGAAAATTTATTTTGATGAAAACCGCAGTGAATTTATTCCCATAACAGCAAGCGGAGAAAAACGGGTAGCCTATACCAGCCCCCTGCTGCTCTTCGGCTGGCAGGTCTTTGCTTCGGAAAAACGGGATATTTTCTACGGCCGGGTGGAGACGATATTCAAGGCCTCGCTTATCATTCTTCTGGCGGCGATTCTGGCGGGTGTTCCCCTTATCTTTGTCATGGCTTCGTATCTTTCCCGGCCCCTGGAAGGCCTTGTCAATACGATGCGGCGGGTCATCAAAACAAACAATATGAACGAAGAGGCGCCCGTCTATTATAATGATGAGATCGGGCAGCTTTCCCATACGTTCAACAGCATGCTCAAGACTATATCCGGGGCATACGCGCAGATCCGTCAGTATGCGTTCGAAGCGGCCTCGGCCCGGAAACGGGAAAACAAGATCCGCAATATTTTCCAGCTCTATGTACCCAAGGATGTAATCGACGAAGTCTTTATCAATCCCGAAAAGATGCTGGTGGGAAACAACAGGGATATTGCCATTCTCTTTTCCGATATCCGTAGTTTTACCACCATTTCCGAAGGCATGGCTCCGGATGAACTTGTCAATTCTCTTAACCGCTATTTTTCCATCATGGTTGATATTATTGTTAACCGGAACGGGGTAGTGGACAAATACATCGGGGACGCCATCATGGCGATGTTCGGCGCTCCGGTTTTCAGCGAAAACGATGCCCTCTCTTCCGTCATGGTCGGCCTTGAAATGATGGACGGTCTTGAAGAGTTTAACCGTATACAGAGAGAACTCGGGGCGCCGGAATTCCGCATCGGCGTTGGGATCAACTTTGGTCAGGTAACCGTAGGAAATATCGGCTGTGACAAGAAGATGAATTATACGGTTATCGGGGACGCGGTTAACCTTGCTTCCCGGCTGGAAGGGCTTACCAAAATGTACCATGAACCGATTCTGTTCAGCGAAACGGTGGCGGAAAAGATTAAAAACGAACTGTCCTGCCGGGTAATAGACCGGGTTGCGGTGAAGGGTAAAAAGACGGGAGTATCCATCTACACTACCCGGCTCAAGCCTTCTCCCCGGGAGGAAGAAGCCTGGAAATTCCATGCCGAAGGCGCGGCCCTCTACTATAGGCGGAATTTCAAGGAGAGTCTCGGTTTCTTTGACAAGGTTCTTGCCCTGTTGCCCGAGGATCCGGCGGCCCTGCGTTTCAGGGAACGCTGCCGTGTCTATAGTAAAAATCCGCCTCCGGAAAGCTGGGATGGCGTAGAGGTAATGACCGAAAAATAAGATGAAAACCAAACTCCTGCAAAAATTATTTTCACTTCTCATCCCGGTAGTTTCCGCGTTGATGTTTCTCCCTGTTTTTCCGGCTTACACCGGGGCCCAGGAAGAGGAAACTTTAGATAATCCCCTTGTCTTTTTATTGAGTCACCAGGGTTACGATGGAGATGAAGAAGATATAATCAATACCATAAAGTACACCGAAGAAGCGGCCCTTTTGATGCTGGGAACCCTGGACTTGCACTATACCCAGACTCTTCCCCTGGAAGCGGTAGAGAATTCGATAAAAATTGATATGGCAAAACTGTTTGATGCCTGTATTGCGACGGGTACTCAATACGCCCTGGCGCTTTCCACGCTCTTCCGGGATGACCGGCTCTTCTGGCGCTACGATCTGTACAGCCGCGCTCAAAATGATGTACTTGCCACGGATTCTTTTTCCGTAGCTCTGATAGCGGGGGTTTCCGCTCCCGCCGTGATCAGCGCCTCCCTCTACAGGCTGTCAAATTCCTGGCGCAAATCGGAAGCGTTTCTCCGTTTTGACGGCCATACCGCAGTCGGGGAAGGGCAGAAGTACAGATCCTACCAGGAAGGGATGGAGATATTGTACGGGGATGAAACCGGAAAGAGCGCGGGAAAAATAGAACAGGGAACCCTGGAGGGGGAACTGGTTCTCTTTCCCCAAAACAGGAAAATTACCGGGACCGCGGTCAGGAAGGGTTTCTGGTCCCAGGTATTCTTTCTGCCCAATGGAATTACCAAAGAGGAAAAGGAGTTAAAGAGCCTCCAGAAATATACCAGGCACTCTCTGGGTTTGAATTCTTCTTTCCGGGGCATGGATAACTATGCGGTAGATTTTGAATACCGTCTGCATCTGGCGCCGGACAGGTTTTTCCTGCAGGCCGACTGGGAATTCTGGCGTGACAACAGCGTCCTTTCCGGAGGCGAGGACGCCCTGCACCAGGAATTGCGCCTTGGAGGAGGATTGTATCTCCAGCCCAGGAATACCTGGCGTTTCCGTTTCCTTCTCGGCAGCGGTATTGCCTTACTCTTCTCAAACAAGGAATCCAATTTTCAGGCGGATCCAATCTGGCTGGGCCTGGAATACCATTTTCCCCAGTGGGCCATTACAGGCTCCCTTCGATCTCCCTTCGCGCTGAGTTACGGGCGGGATGCTTTTGACAAGGCAAAGCTTGGGAAGGATGATTTTTATACTTCTATTGGAGTGATGATGAAATGGTAAAAGCTCCCCTCTTGGTTATTAGTGCACTCCTTATATTTCCACTTGCGTTAAGCGCCCAGAGCGGTTACACGGAAACCAATCTCATACCGGGAAGTGTTGATGTGCTCTACCGTTTCAGGATTGACGAAGATTTTTATTTTCTTGCCAGCGAGGCGGGTGTTTATGTATGGGATGAATATGCGGGCCCCTTCCCCGACAGGGACTACTGGGATTATTCGATTCGCTGCATACTGGGAAATGTCTCCAATACAGCCAGAGTGCGGCCCTCTTCCGCTTATTATTATGGGGATGATGATGGCGCAGGTCTGCAGGCGCAGGCCGCCAGGGAAGGCTACTTTGTTACCGTAGATATTTTTCTGGACGGAGAGATCGATGTAGTTAATCCTCACGCCCGGGCCCGCTACACGATTCGTGACTCTTTTAACCCCTTCCATACGGTGGAGAATGTTATTGATGAAAGTATCCCCACCGAGGCGGATCTTATCGCCTATTACTGGATATCTCTGGCAAACGATCTGGAAGAATTTATCAGACCCATAATCCGGCCCGAACTGTTGATTACCGGTCCCCCCGGCGCCCAGATTACCGGAATTACCCCAAATGTTCTGACCATTCCTCCCTCGGGACAGATGAGTCTCTACGTGCCCATGCCGGCTACCTACGACTGGGAGATGACCCACTGGAACTATGCGGTACGGAAAGGCACTTTCTTTGCCGACCGGGATCGAAGAGTTCTGACGCTGCCCCAACAGCGTTTCAATCACTTTTCGATAGATTTGACTCTATTACAGGCCCGTATCCCCGAACTGGACGTTTCCTTTGCCCTTAGATCCTACGGCTGGTTTTTCAGTCTGGGACTGGGGCAGCAGATATTTGGTCTTGCCCTGACGGATGACAATACGCCGCTGAGAACCAGCTTTAATACCCTTTTCCTGCTGGAACCCCGTGTCGGCCTGGGATACCGTTTCCGCATGAATGAACCGAAGATCCCCAAGCCCTACCTCCGCTGCCTTGTATCGTTCCGTCTCGATTACGAGAAAGGCGGCTTCGACAGTTTCAGTCCTTTCGGTCTCAGTCCTTCGGCAGGGTATGAATGGGAGATAGATCCCCATTTCAGGCTCTTTGGGGACATCGGTTTCGGCCTCTACGTGTTGGGGCAGGACTACAAGAAATCGGTTTCCAAGGGTTTTGAAGATTCCGGTTATGCCCAGAAGAAGATGGCCGATTTCCTCTATTTCGAAGCTCCCCAGCTCCGTTTCGGCCTGAAAATCCCGATATATTAGTGTCTGTCCATAAAGTCGGTTACTTTATCATTTTAAGGTAGTCTGTCTACATTATAGACAGACTCTATTCTAAACTCCGGGGGTGACGCCCAGGTGGAGGAGCAGAATATCAATAAAAGCGTTGACTTCAAACTGGTTAGGATAACGCATCTTCATGGCTTCAAGATAACGGCGCCTTGTTTCCTGATCGGTAATTCTCAGGGTAACTTCCAGAATATGCGTTACATTGGCTATGCCGTCCCGGTTGCCTGCCCGCAGTATCTCTTCGGCCATGCGGATAACCATGTTGTTGAATTCGGGGAAACTGTTCTTTGGTTCTCCGTCCCCCAAAAAGTTCTTTAGATCGGGAAGAGCGCCCCCGGAAGCCTCATAGGATTTGTATGCGGCGATGAGGGCCCAATAGGCCGCCGCGGGAATACGTTCACCCTGTTCCAGAATGTATAACTCATTGTACTGGCCGCGGAGATTTTCCAGGTTCCGGTTAAGGGAAACTCTTTCCCCTTCCAGTTCCCGAATCCGGGTCTGCAGCGCGGCAATTTCGGCGGCGCTGAGTTCCCGGCTTTGCGCCCCGCCTGAGGCAAGCGCGCTTAGATTCTGATTCAGGGCGGCCCGTTCCTCTTCGGACATGTTAAGCCGGTTTTCCAGCAGGCGGATTCTCTCTTCAAGGCGGGTTCGTTCGATGACGGCGCTGCTATTGATCCTTTCGATTTCCGTCGCATGGCTGGCCCTGAGGGATGCAATGTCGGCCGCGGAGGAAAGCGCCGCGGCGCTTTGGCCCGCCTGGGCGTTTTCAAGAGAGAAGCGAAGGACGGCCAGCTGATCGGCCGCGACGGCGGATGCGGCATTGGCCGCTTCAAGCTGTTCCCGGAGGAACACCAGTTCGGCCGCCATGGCATTTTTCTCATCGTCATCTTCCACAACTGCTTCCGCGGGCGGAATCTGTATATTGAGCCGTTCCAGTTCTATCCGCGCCGCTCTTTCGAGGGAAGCGCTCAGGAAAAGATCTATCCCGATCTGTTCCGCGCTTTCAATTCCCCCCTGGGGATACCCGGAAAGGTAACCGGTCAGAAGCTCGGACTGCCGGATAACTTCCTCCCAGTCTTCCCTGTTGTAACTCAGTTGAATCTGGTTATACATGCTCTGAATCTGGGTATCCCTCATCTGTTCTTCTTCGCTGCCGGAATTCATATTCTTCAGTGTGGAAACAGCGGCTTCTTCTTCGGTACTAAGGGAACTGTATTGGCCGGAAGATGAGGCAAGATAGACCTCGTTTTCCCTGCTGTGAAGATCATCCTGTAAGATCTGCCTCTCCTGGTTAAGAAGCCGGATCTGTTTCTGATACTCTAGCTTGTTTTTCCGGTATTCCGCCTCGTAACGCTCTCTTTCTTCTCCGTTAAGGGAATCAATAGTCATACGGTATTCTTCTTCCAGGCTGAGAAGATGGTTTCTGATGTCTACAAGTTCCTTCTCTTTGGACGAGATGTTTGAGGATGCATCGTCCCTGAGAACTTTGAGAAGCCGGCCTTCTATGGAACTGTAGGCTACGCCATTGTGGAAGATATCGCTCTGTTCCCGGTTAAAATAGATAAAAACTCCCAGAAGGGCTCCTGCGGCAATGGCGAGCATAAGAAGGTTTACCGTCAGGGGAAAACCGAGTTCCCCGTGGAGGGGATTCATGGGAGTACTGCCGGTATCTATACGGTTTTTTTGTGTAATATCATCGATTTGGCGTTCAATCTCCCTGAGTTCCTCAGGATTGATACCCGCCTCTATCTTTTGTAAATCTGCCATAGTCAATAATAATATTCCGACTCCGCTTTTTTTACAAGGGGCGATTTTCAGCCGCTTATTCCAAAACGATTTTGTCTTTCGGCAGGAAGCGGGTGAGAATCTCCTGCAGGCTGTCCAGCATAATCGGTTTTGAGAGGAAGGCATTCATGCCGTTTTCGATAAAGAGTTCCTCCATCCCCGCAACCGCGTTGGCCGAAAGGGCGATGATTGTAAGGTTCTCGTAATCCTCTCCGGCGCTTCGGATGGCGGCTGTGGCTTCAATGCCATCCATCCCGGGCATCATGTGATCCATGAATACAAGGTCATAGAGGCTCTCCTGAACCATGGCAACGGCTTCCTTTCCGCCTCCTGCAGTATCCACTTCCACGCCGTACTTTTGCAGAAGACCTTTGGCTACCATAAGGTTGACCGGATTGTCGTCCACTACCAGCGCCCTGACATCTCTGGTGCTGAACTTCCTTTTTCCCCTGCTGTCGTCCCTGGAACGTTTTCTCCTTTCACAGGCCCTTCCGCCGTTGATGACGTTGGCAAGGAAATTGGTAAGAATGGGACGGGTAAGGGATTCCTTTATGCCGCTTTCGTATTTTTCGTTAAGTTCCCGGAGTATTATCCAGACGGTATTTTTATGATCCTGAAGACAGGGGGATACAATATCAAGAGCGGATTTGTCAAAGAAAATATGAGTATAATTTTCCGCCGCAAGCTGTTTCTTGAATTCTTCCCTTTCCGCCAGTACGGTACTTTTTACTCCAAGCTCTTTGAACATCAGGGAGAGGGCATCGGCATTAAAGCCGCTGGATTCATAGGCGAGGATGTTGAACTTTTCCGGTTCCGGAACATGGGCCACTTTCTGGGGAATTCTCTGTAATTCCGGAGGCTGTCCATAATCCAGAACAAAAAATGTAAAGGTCGTTCCTTTGTTATATTCGCTTTCTACCGTTATGGCGCCGCCCATGAGTTCTACCAGCCGTTTGGAAATGGCAAGCCCGAGTCCTGTACCAACAATGTCTCTGTTCTTATGGGCGTCCAGACGCTGAAATTCTCCAAAGAGTTTATCCATATCTTCATTCTTTATACCTATGCCCGTATCGGTAACGGAAAAATAGAGAGCCATGTTTTCGGTATCTTCATTGTATTCGGCCCATGCCTTGAGAGAGACGCCCCCTTTTTTGGTAAACTTGACAGCGTTGTTGAGGACGTTTATGAGGCATTGCCTGAGCCGCAGTTCGTCGGTGTTAACTGTGGCCGGCAGATCTTTTGAAATAAAAACGGTAAAGACAAGCCCCGCATCGGCAGCCTTGATATTGATCATGCTGATCGCGTCACTGATACAGGAAACAATGTCGAAGGGCCCGGGAACTATTTCCATCTTCCTGGCATCGATCTTTGAAAAATCAAGTATATCATTAATAATGTTGAGAAGGCTCATCGCGGCACCCTTGACGGTTTCCGCCCGGTTTATTTGTTCTTCCTCCAGAGGGTTGACAAGCAGCAGATCCGTCATGCCGATGATGGCATTCATGGGGGTGCGGATCTCGTGGCTTATGTTGGCAAGGAATTCGCTTTTTGCCCTGGCGGCGGACTCGGCTTCGATCTTTGCATTCATGATGGGGCTGATATCCATCCACTCAATCAGCCGGGAAAAGCCGCCTTCTTTAAGGGTTGATGAACGAAGCATAAAATAGTAGTGGGTATCCCCAATATCAACCTCAAAATCCTTTTCTACATAACCTCCCTGTTCCATTAATTCCTGGAATATCATCCGCATCTGGCCCAGGGGGAAAATATCTATCAGCGGACGGCCGACAACATACTCTTTCTGGGTTATATCCAGCCATGCGGCAAGAGAATCGCTGATATATTCAACAGAGGCATTGTCATCAATAATAACCATATATGACGGGGTAGTCTCCATTATGGCGTCAAAGGTTACTCCCGACTTTTCAATATCCCGCATGGCGTTTAGTATGAACCGGGAGAAGATGTAGAGGATTCCGGCGATAAGGGCAGAGTTCGCGAGATGTATATAATTCTGGCTGAGCGGATAATCCGGGCCCAGCAGCCGGAAATGAAAAATAAAGAGTGCGGGAACGATCATAAGAAAGGCAATAAGCATGTATTTGAGAAAAGCAATATGATCCAGGTATGTAAACGCAATAACAATAACAACATCGAAGAGCATGAAGTAGAATGGATCTCCTTTCATGATAAAGACTCCGGCCGTTGTCAAAATCAAAAAAAGAGAAGGGGCAAGCCATGAAACAGTATGCTTCTTTATTTTCAGCCTGAAAGCCATTAACCAGTAGAGAGGAGCGAAGACCATGACCGTAATTATTCTTAAGGCTGCCTCACGGGGGTTTATCCATGCCTTCAGACTGTAAAAAAGGATTACGGCAATATACACCGTCAGGGCGGATATGGTTGCCCAGATGGAATATCGGTAGGATTGCCAGTGTCCCGAAGGAGCAAACCGGATTTTCTTTTTATTCGGCTTATTCGGCATTCTGTTTCTCCGCAGCAGTAATGCTGCCGGGATAGACAAAATCAATTGCCTGGGGAACTATCTCATAACGGACGGATGTGTCATAAAAGACTTCTCCGTCAAAAACAATGTTCATAACCGTATCCGAGCTGATCGAAAGCGAACGCCCCTTGTAATGATTAATGTAGAGTTTCCATTTGGGGTACAGGCCGCGGTGGTAATCGTTGATGATACGGGGAATCAGGATTTTCGGTATGTCTTTTATCAGGTATATATCCAGAAGGCCGTCGTCTATTTTTGCGTCAAAGGGGCCGGGCAGCCCCTTGCCGTAGCAGGGAGAATTTGCGACTGTCAGACTCAGATAGGAACCGTTTAAATTTTTTCCGTCAAGTTCTATGCGGTAGTCCTGGCCCCTGCCGTTTCTGATAACTTCCAGCGCTCCCGCACTCTGATAACAAAAATTAATGGGAAGGGGCAGCTTTTCATATATTTCCGCACCCCTCTGATAGCCCATGGCTTCCACTCCCACAAGGCTGGCATTGATGCTGAAGTTATTGCCGATCCTCATGGCATCAACATTTATTATATGGGAGAACACAAGATTCCGCAGGGAGCGGAAATGCCGCAGTACGGCTTCTCCCCCGAAGGTGTAGAGAAAAGAATTGTTGGTTCCCATGGGATAGGCGGCTATCTGCACATTTGGAAGCCCCTGCACACCGTTGACCACCTCAAAAAGCGTACCGTTTCCCCCAACCGCATAGACCCGGACCAGGGAATCGGCCATGGAAACATAACGGCGGGTAAAACCTACCGCGTCCCTTTTCCACCGTGTAATGTGGATGTCGTACTCCAGTTGGGGATAGCTTGAAAAGAATGTCCGTATTCCGGCTGTAAAATCATCGATCCTGTCTTTGAGCATCTTTGCCTTAGGATTTATGATGAACAGATGCTTCATTCATCCTTCTCCGGATGTTTCCAGAAGTTCCCGGATGGCGGCCAGGGCTTCGTCATAATCGACATTGTTGAGCTTTTCACCGATAAAGGCCAGTTTTTTTCCGGTTTCCTCATCCATGCCCGCATTGTGAATATAGGGGGCAAGATACTCCCGGGCCTTGAAGGAATCGTAGCCTTCACACGCGCCGGCAGCCTTTTTGAGGGCCCCGGAGAGTTCCTCTGCCGAAACATCAGCCCCGGCGGCGCCTGTTTCCGCAGTATTACTGTTGTCGGTTTTTGTCTCGAGAGAGACCAGGCTTTCCGCAAGAGCCGCAAGTCTTTTTCTGAAAGCAGGATAATTTATTTTGCAGAATTCTCCGTTGCCGGCCTTGCTTTCCTTTTCAAGATACAGGGCTTCTTCTCCCAGGCTGGACGCGCCGATGTTGTTGAGGGCGCCTTTGGCCCCGTGAACCTCTATGGCGAAGGCGGGAAGATCGTCGTTGCCAAGACCGGAATCCATGCGGTCAATGGAATTTCGGAAGACCGGGGCGGAAAATTTAATCAATTCGAGGTATTGTTCCGCGGAGCCTGCCAGAAGGATCAGTCCGCGGTCAACGTCGAGGCCCTCAATGGCTCTGGCGGCCTGCAGGGGATCCGGTTTCTTGTCCGTCATTTCTTCCTCCGGGAAGGAGGCTTCGGGATCCTGTACTTTCGCAGAGGCTGTGTCCGCCTTTTTGACGGAAGCGGAAAGCCGGCTTTCATTCGGATTTTCCCGGGAAGCGGAAATACTGCGTCTTCTAAAAAAGGCATAGGAGACAATATCCTGAATAAAGGTAAGACTCGTATCGTCATTGATGAAAGGCCCGCGTTCTTTTCCGCTTTCCATTATGACATAGGCCATGAGTTCTTCCCCGGCAAAGAGGGGAAGTATGCAGAGGAAGAAAGAGTACCGGCTCGTAAAAACAAGCCCGGCTTCCTTGAGACTGTGCGCGTTAAAACTTGCGTATTTTTTGTCCTTGATAAAGGATATGACCTGCCAATGATAAGGAAATTCGCTATTCCGGGGCCAGGGACTTTCGCCTTTGGAAGAACAGATCATGGCTTTTCCCTTTTCAAGACAGATCATGGTGGCGGTAGAAACGTTGTAATTTCTGCAGATAATCCTGAGTATGGCATCCAGGGCTTCCCGGTTGTCCTGGTATTTGTATATGGCGCTGTTGAGCCTGGTGTAGAGTTCCAGCATCTGGCGGTTTTGTTCTTCGATGCCCAGATGGAGCCGGAACTGTTCCGCCATAAGGTTCAGGGATCGGGAGAGGATACCCAGTTCGTCGGCTGAATCGAAGACGGCGATTTCTTCTTCAAGATCCCCCCGGGAAATTTTATCGCCTGTCATGGTAAGAATATGAATGGGGCTTAAAATCGATCTATAAATGTAGAAGATCAGTACCGCAAAAACACCCACAACCGCCAAAAGGGAAATGATGACGGAGGTGATTACCGGACGGACATCCTTAATTACCTCACTTTCCGGTATGGCGGCATAGACATACAGCGGCTTGTCAATATCGTCAATAAAGACGGGGCGAAAGAGAATGTAGGCCCTGCCCCCGAAAGACGGACTCCTTTCGCTTGTTACCTCGATCTCGCGCCGTTCGTCAAATGCATCCAGGATTGCCCCGATACCCGAAAATTGAAGCTCTTCAATATGCCTGCCGATAGTGGAAAAATTCCCGGCGTGAACAACCGTCCCGCCGGGATTGATAAGCATGGAAACGGCATTTTTTATAAATCCGTCTTCCGGCATCAGGGAGGAGAGTAATACATCTATTCCTACACAGCCGATAAACCTGTTTTCGCGGAAAACCGGAGAAACCACAGTAAAGGTGTTGAGCAGCCCTTCGCCGGTTTTATTTTCTTCGATAATGTCGGTGTAGGGTTTTTCGGTCTTTTTCGGGATGGCGTAATAGTACCCTTCCTCAGGATCGTCAACGGTTTTTTCGTTCATGTCATTGACAACAGTAACCTTGCCGTTGAGGAGACTGAATGAACGCATATAGCGTCCCGAGGGGGCTCCCGGATACTCTCCGGTATGTTCCGCATCCCTGCCGTCAAAGGCATCCGGTTCAAACACAAGCCAGCACCTGGCAACCGCCGGGTTTTTCAGCATGGCGATAATATGGCTGTCGCCCGCGTCTCTGGCGCCGGGATCCTCCGCCCTTATGCGCTCCAGTGCCTCCGCCGCAACCTTTACCGAAAGGCGGGAATTTTCAAGAAAACCGCGGAGACTCGTCTCGTTGTAGATCGCCAGTTTCTGTACGTCCTGCCTGACATCACGTATCTTTTCACTGTAGATTGTCCGCAGAATCAGCGCGGATATCAGGGTAAAGATAAGCAGAAAGGGAACTGCCATAAAAAAGATAATCTTTGTCCAAATACTTTTTTTCATTCCGAATCCGGCCTCCTGGAAATCCGGTGTCGCGGTTTTTCAGTCGGGAGAGGAAGTACGTTTCGCCATGGCCGCTGCGGCCATCTCATCACAGATTTTTTCAAAAGCGTCAATAATCTTCGGATCAAAATGCACACCCCTTCCGGCCACTATATGATCGTGGGCCTCTTCGGGAGTAAGGGCCTTGCGGTACACCCTGTCCGCCACCAGTGCGTCATACACATCCGCCACCGCCATGATGCGGGAGATAAGGGGAATGTCATCCCCCTTAAGGCCTCGGGGGTAGCCTGAGCCGTCCCACTTTTCATGATGGCCTTCCGCGACAATCTTGGCATAGCGGAGGTAATGCTGGGTTGGAGTCCTTTCAAACATCTGCTGAAGGATCCGGGCGCCGATTGTCGTATGGGTTCTCATGACGGCGAATTCTTCTCCGTCCAGCCGGCCCGGTTTGAGCAGTATGGAATCGCTGATGCCGATCTTGCCTATATCGTGAAGGGGGACGGCCTTTATCGACATGGCTATCTCGTCTTCGTTGAAAAGATCCAGAAACTGTCCCTCCCGCAGCAGCTCGCGGATGAGGAGTTCCGCATAGCGGCTGGTACGCTGCACATGACCGCCGGTATTTTCATCCCGCGCTTCAATAAGTTCCGAGAATGAAAGAACGATGCTGTCTTCAAGTTCCTTTACCGTTTTTTCAAGATCCTGCTGATAGGCGGAAAGCTGGGAATGAAGTTTGATCCGGTGGATAAGGATGCTCTTCTCGAAAGGCTTGGTTATAAAATCCACCGCCCCGGATTCAAGCCCCTTAACCTCAGTATCGCTGTCATGATTGGCGGTAAGGAAAATTACCGGAATGCGGAAGAGCCGCGGATTCTGTTTGAGACGGGCAATGGTTTCAAAGCCGTTCATCTCCGGCATTTCAATGTCCAGGAGTATCAGATCCGGCGCCTGTTTGGAACAGATCTGCAGGGCCTGTGCGCCGGATTTTGCCAGCAGCACCTGATAATTTCCCGCAAGCTGAATTTGAATATGTTTGAGGATAGCCAGGTTATCATCAACTACCAGTATCTGTTTCATGCTTCTACCTTTTTATGTGGCAAGAGCAGCCTCATACATGGCTATGTACTTTTTGGCGGAAATTTCCCAGGAAAAACTCTGATTCATCCCCCGGATCCGCATGCCTTCTATATCATCCCGCCGGTTGTAGTAGGCCCAGACCGCCCAGCCCACGGTATTGTATATCGCGGAAGGATTAAGATCGTCAAACATAAAGCCTGTTCCGCCGCCTGAGTCCTGATTGTAGTTTTGTACCGTATCCGCAAGGCCCCCGGTGTTCCGGACGATGGGAAGGGTTCCATAGACCATGGAGTACATCTGGTTGAGTCCCGAAGGTTCGTAGCGGCTGGGCATAAGGAAGAAGTCGCTGCCTGCCTCAATAAGATGGGAGAGTTCCTCGCTGTAGGCTATCTTTGCCTTGAAGTTTGAAAGCCTGGAAGAAAGGCTGCGGATCTCGTTTTCGCACCAATTTTCCCCGGTGCCGAGGATTACAAACTGAAGATCCATGTCCCGGCAGATAGAAAAGGCCGAACCATAACCAGGGCCGAAGAGTTCTCCCACCCCCTTCTGATCCACCAGACGGCTGATCATGCCGACGACGGGAACATCCGCCCTGCCGGACAGGCCGAATTCCTTCTGCAAAGCCTCTTTTGCTTTGGCTTTTCCCGCCATATTTTTTGACGAATATGGGGCGGGAATGAATTTATCCCTGGCGGGATTCCAGAGTTCCGTATCTATGCCATTGAGGATCCCCTGGTAGTCTTCGGAACGGTAACGCAGAACCCCGTCCAGCCTGAAACCCTGGGACTGTGTCCTGGTTTCTTCCGCATAACGGCGGGAAACGGTGTTGAGCTTGTCGGCGCAGCAGATTCCCGCCTTGAGGAGATTCATCATGTTCCAGTCTTCGAATCCTGCCGCCCCAAACACATCCCAGTTGAGGGAAGTAAACCAGTAGTTATCCTTGCTGTAGATTCCCTGGTAGCCGAGATTGTGAATCGTCAGCACCGATTTTGTATTGTCAAAGCCCGGAAAGTACTTTTCCCCGAATTTGAGGAAGACGGGAACCAGGGCGCCGGGCCAGTCATGGGCATGGAGAATATCGGGCTCCCACCGGAGTTTGCGGCAGAGCTGAAATACAGAGCGGCAGAAGAAACTGAAACGCCGGGGATTATCCAGAAAGTCCGGTTCCGCAGGGGTGCCGTAGATCCCGTCCCGCCCGAAGAATTTTTCATGATCAACAAAGAAGATTTCTATTGTGTTTTTTCCGGGGGAACCGGGCAGGCTTGTTTTATATACGGCGCACCATTCTTCGCCGCCGCCTGTACCTACCCCCAGCGGGCCTTCCAACTGCTCCAGAGGCTCCCGGTCTATGTTGTAGTACCGGGGAATGACGATCTTTACCTCATGCCCCAGGTTTGCCAGAGCAAGGGAAAGGCTCGAAACCGTATCCGCAAGACCTCCGGTTTTGGCGAAAGGGGCTGCCTCGCTCGAGGCCATCATTATTTTCATCAGAAACTGTCCACCATGGAGAGTCCCGATTCCTGTACAATGGCAAGACCCTTGTCATGCTCCTGCAGCTTGAAGATAACCACCGCCTTCCCCTCCTTGCCTTCCAGGGATGCGTAGAGATATTCGATATTTACCTGGGATTTCTGGAAAAGTTCCATAACCTTGGCAAGACTCCCCGGCCTGTCTTCTATCTCCACGGCGGCCACATTGGTGATCCGGGTGGTAAAACCCGCCTCCTGCAGGGCCAGCAGAGCCTTTTGATGATCGCTGACGATTAGCCGCAGAATCCCAAAATCCGCCGTGTCGGCAATGCTTATCGCCCGGAGATTGATCCCCGCATCGGCCAGAACTTTGGTTACTTCTCCCAGCCGTCCTGCATTATTCTCCAGAAAAACCGATATCTGTTTGATTTCCATAAATGGCGCTCCTTGTATGAAAGCTGAGGGCTAAAGGATATTCTCTTCAAATTCGTCCCTTCACCCTCTATTATAAACTAGATCTTCCGGTTGTCGATAACCCGTTTTGCCTTGCCTATTGAACGTTCAATGGTTTTGGGCTCCACAAGCTTTACCTTGACGCCGATCTGAAGCGTGCTCTTCATCACTCCTTCGATCCTGGCTCTCAGGGCCTCAAGCCCCCTGGTTTCATCGCTGAAGAATTCCTTCTTTACCTCTACCTGAAGTTCTACATCGTCCAGATGGCTTTCTCCCCGGCCTACCACGATAAGGTACTGGGGTTCTGTGCCTTCGATCTCGATGAGAGCCTGCTCTATCTGGCTGGGGAAGACATTGACCCCCCGGATGATGAGCATATCGTCGGTACGCCCGAAGAGCCGGTGCATCCGTACCGTGGTCCGTCCGCAGGAACAGGGCTCCCTCATGAGGAAGGTGATGTCCCGCGTCCGGTACCGAAGAAGGGGAGTGCCCTCCTTGGTGAGGGTGGTGAATACCAGTTCCCCCTTTTCGCCGTCGGGCAGAGCCTTCCCCGTTTCGGGATCGATGATCTCCGGATAGAAGAAGTCTTCGTTTACATGAAGCCCGTCCTGGGCCTCACATTCAAAGGAGACGCCGGGCCCGATGATCTCGGTGAGGCCGTAGATATCGTAGGCCTTCATGCTGTAGCGGCTTTCTATTTCCTTCCGCATATTTTCGCTCCAGGGCTCCGCGCCGAAACAGCCCTTGTTTATGGGAAGTTTGTGGAGGTCTATGCCCGCGTCGACGGCCTCTTCGGCCATGTAGAGAGCATAGGAGGGGGTGCAGGTGAGCATTGTGGAGCCAAAATCCTGCATAACCATGAGCTGGCGGGCAGTATTCCCGCTGGACATGGGAAGTACCTCCGCCCCGATGGTCAGGGCTCCGTAATGAGCCCCCGGCCCCCCGGTAAAGAGGCCATAACCGTAACAGTTCTGGACAATATCGTCCCTGGTACAGCCGCCGCCGGCCAGGGTTCGGGCCATGGATTCCCGCCAGATGTTGATATCGTTTATCGTATATTCATCCACAACAGGCTTTCCCGTGGTACCGGAACTCATGTGTACTTCCACGATCCGGTCTTTGGGACAGGCCAGAAGCCCCCGGGGATAGTTTTCCCTGAGGTCATCCTTCGTGGTAAAGGGGAGTTTTTCGATGTCCTTAAGACTCCTGATGTCCCGGGATCCGATCCCCAGTTCATCCATTTTTTTCCGGTAAAAAGGCACATTGGCATAGAGCATCTCTACCAGGTTTTTCAGATGTGCCAACTGGAACTTTTTCCGTCCTTCTGCTTCCATACATTCGTATTCGGGATTAAAAATCATAGCATTTTCCTTTTTTACGTTGATAAAAAACCTTGATCACAGTATACCAATATAGGGAAAATCAGGGCAAGGCATGTTTACGAATTTGGAAATTAAGAAGAATTTTTTTTGTGTGAATTCTGTGTCCGAATACTTGACAAAATAAATACAGACGCGCTATTATCTGTGCACTTGCCCTAAAGGGCAAAGCCGGCGTCCTGAAGGGGAGCCGGGGTGATATTTGGCATTACTAGGGAAGGGGAAAGCAGGATTAGGAGAAGGGGGCAGCATTACCGGAAG
>JAISCR010000056.1 GCA_031265435.1 Treponema sp. | reverse complement strand
GTAAGCGCCCGCATGATGGGCGGCTGGATAATCGGAATCAGCGCCATGTACGAGTAGGCGGCGATGGCGATGGTCGGCAGCAGTTCCGGCGCGAGATGCTGGGCCGTGAAGATGGAGGTAGGCCCGTCGGAACTCCCTATTATACCGATTGCGATTGCCTCTTTGATGTCAAAGGCCGAAAGTCCGGGGATAAGCGGCGCAAGGTATGTGCCTATGGCAAGCGATCCAAACAGGGCGATAAAAATACCAAGCTGGCCGCCCAGCCCGATCAACGCGGTCTTGGGGTTGCCTATAAGCGGGCCGAAATCGGTCATGGCGCCAAGGCAGAGGAATATCATCGGCGGGTAAATCTGGAATTTTATTCCCTGGTACAGGTAATAAAGCAAACCGTCTTCGGTATGAGCGGAAAGACCGGCCAGGGGAATATTGGCGATTAACATTCCAAAGGCGATGGGCAAAAGGAGCAGGGGTTCATACTTCTTTTTTATGGCAAGATACGCCAGCAGGAAAGAAAGCAGCACCATACTAACCTGCCTGATTCCAAACCCGCCAAGCCCCGTTATGGAAAATAATATATTCATACTAACGCCGCCTTACCGTTCCCAATTAGAATTTTGTGTAACCCTCACTGCTGATAATCGCGTCAATTTTCATCCCTTCCCGGCACATTTTACATTCGGAGGGCTGGTAAAAATGGTAATCCGGAATGTCCGCGCAGTCAAACAGCGAATGAATCTCCCTGCCGTCAAGCTCAGGATATACGCTGAAAACGGCCGAGATTCCAACCGGTTTGCAGCCGTAATAGGACAGGCATTCCAGCATCCGGTTGGCAGTCGCCCCGGTTGACAGCGAAGCCACCATGAGTACAACGTTCTTGTTTTTAATCTTTTCCTGCACGTTCCGGTGAAAAATAAAATGACCATCGGCGCTGACCATCGGCGTCAGAAGAAGAATTTCGCTGCCTTCATTCATCACGCTCATGCCCGCCTGCAAAAGCTCATCGGCCAGGAACGCTGCAAGAATTTCGGTGTTGTCCATATACACAATCGCGTCTACCAGGGTACTTGTGCGATAGGGAACGGCAAGCTCCCGCGCCGCCGCCCGCGCCGCCGACGCGCCGGCCATCAAGTCAAATATGTCGATATAATGGCTTCTGTGCGCGCTGTTCGTGGCAAAATGACCGGCGGCAACCCGAACGGTTATCCTGGGGTTTTTTTGTGACGCGATAGTAAAAAACTCGTCATCCATGATTTCCACTCCCCTGTATATTACAGTCTAAATTATACCGCCAAAGCCGTCAACGTCACGCGGCAAATTTACAGGTTATCGGCATTTACTTTTTCAGCATCAAAATTCCTTTAAAAGCAGTATGCTTTGAAGAAAAAATTCACCTCGAAGTCGAAAAAGTCAAAGAAGTTCAGCAGCGGAGAGGGAAGCGCCTCTTTTTTCCTTCTTGTTCTTATACTTTTTCGACTTTTTCGACCTGGCGGTTAAAAATTCTTCCAAAATCCGGCAGTTTCCCGGAATATGAAAGTAAACGCCGATGCCCTAGGATAACCAGTGTACAACTCCCTCCTTTTACGGTATAGTAAAAAGGGGATTGTATGGGACATTTTATGGAACACATTACGCTGGAAAACGTGATAGACCGGGGGCTTGCCAGCCGTGGGTATATTAAAGAAACAGAAGTCCGTATGTTGACGGTTGAGGCAATGCCCGACACGGGGGCCTGGACGCTGGTTATTAACGAAGAAACACGCCAGAAATTGGGGTTGGATATTAAAGGTTCTTCCGAGTCCACACTGGCGGACGGCAAAACGTCAACGTATCCCATGACCGAGCCGGTAGAAATCCGGTGGAAAGACCGGAGCATTGCACTTCCTGCGGTGGTTGTTTCCGAAGCGCAGGATGTATTGCTTGGCGCTTTGGCCCTGGAGGGAATGGACCTGATAGTTGACCCGGTACGCAGACAGTTGGCCGGAGCCCACGGCGATCAGCCCCTGCACGTTTTGTATTAAAAAAAGCGTATTACCACCAAAAAGATTATGTCCGTGCCAGGCGGGGCATCAGGGCCAAAACGCTTCGCTTAGCCCCGTTGTACCCTCACTTCTACTTCCCCGCCATAGCCCTCACTCCACACATAGAGCCTGTTTTCCGCCGGGCGGTACTCATGGCGCGGGGCTTGAGCGGCTTCAATTTCAATCTTTGGATTTTTACCAAAAAGTTCAGGCGGGGCGAAAATTTCCGTGGGTTCCGCAATGTCCGCCGCACAGCGGTAGCGGTAACGGAAGAAGCCCCGTTTCCTGTCCCAACTCAGGCTGAGGGGTGTCCCGGCAGTCGCCTGAGGATAGGGCCGCAGCCATCCTGCCAGGGCCCGTTCCTCACCCTGGGAAAAGATTGAAAGATCCTCACCGTTCCAGCGATCCCCTTCGGCATTGGTGTTGTCCGCCGTGTAGTTCCAGAGGGTTGAATGGAGCAGGTGTGCGTCTATCGCGTCATAGTACATGGAGAGGGCTTCCTCCTGGGCGGCATAGTTCCCGGTTTTGAAGGATCTCCGTCCGTTAAGGTCGAAGGGTACGCCGAATTCTCCCAGGAAGCAGGGCATGTTCCCCATGTTTTCCCGTGTCCAGCGGAGATCTTCGGCAAGGGTATTCTTAAAGAAGGCCGCAATGTTTTTCCACCCGAAAATGGGGCGTATCCGGCCGACATCCACGTTGAACCAGGGCCTGAATGTCTTGGTAAAGAGGGTAAAACCGTCATACTTGTGGAATGCGTTTACCGTATTGCCGGGATCTCCGGCTCCCCAGGAAGGATGCTTACCGTTGGGGATTCCTTCGATAAAGAAGAGACTCGCCGCATTGACTTCCCTCATCCGTTCGATGAAACGCCGGGCGAAGGGTTTGTAGAAATCCTCATAGAAGTCTGCCGGTTTTCCCTGAACGCGGGAAAAATAACCGGGTTTTACGAGTTTCGGCCTGTCGTTCTCTATTGTCCACACTCCGGCGGTCCTCCAGGGGCAGGAAAAGCCCTCCCTGAAGATCGAAACTCCTTCCGGGTTAAAAACTTTGTGTCCGGTGATCCGGTAGCTTGGAAAGCCGATGCCGTAGACCGGTACTCCGGCCGCAAAACCCGAAGCCGCGCTCATGGCCTGGAAGGGGCTCGGCTGGACTCCCAGGGGGATGACGGGCCGTTCAACCGCTCCCAGATCCCCGTGGCCGATAAAGCCATAGTGCGGTTCATTCATGATGCCCCAGCCCGCAATGGCCTTGCAGCCCTTAAGCCGCCTGAAACAGTGCCTGAACGCGGCAATATAGCGTTCCTGAAGCCAATCCTGAACATTTTCATCTTCGATATGTGTATCCGGGGCAAAGGTTTTACCGCCCCAGAAAAGCGTAAAAAGGGTAGCGGCGGCATAGCGGTTATAGTTGGCGGCCCACATCATGGACTCAGGCCTGCTCATTGCGGCTCCCGCCGCGTCAAAGTTTTCAGGCATCATGCCCAGCTTCTCCAGAGTCCACAGCGGCGCCCCGTCTCCCCCTGTCCAGCGGCTCCACACATCCTGATGCGGATCTATGAACACCGAAATTCCCCATTTTTCCGCTTCCAGGAGGAGTTTACGGAGATATGCCAGGTAGGCTTCATCGTAAATTCCGGGCCCCTCCCCCTCGATGGCCTCCCAGGTTACCACCAGCCGCAGAAATGTTAGTCCCCGCCGGGAAAGCCGCTGGAAATGGCCTGCCGCCTCTTCCGGGGGGAAAGGCCGGCCTGTAAACGAACCGTCCTCCGTAAACGGGATCTTGGAACTTCCTCCCAGATTGACTCCCTTCAGCATGAGAGTTCGTCCTTTGTCGTCAAGAATATAGCGGCCTTGTATCTTCATACATGCTCCTTTGTTTTAATCATTGCCTAAATATGCTTGTTTGTATTATCATAAAGTGAGATTGTTCCAAAAATTGAATTTTTGGAATAGTCTTGTAGTATATTACTTCTTTCAGAAAGGAAGGATCTATGAAAAAGCTTATTTTTGCGGTATGTACCCTTGTCGTTTTTTTCCCGGCAGCTCTTCTCTATGCGGCTTCTCCCGAGCTTGATGTGTATATCGATCAGTTCAGGACTGCCAGAACGACGGTTATGCAGCTTAGTGTGGTGAATAGTGTAGTGGATTCCCGTCTTTCCGATGCCCAGGAATTCTATCTTTATGCCTTTGGAGATTTGGTACGCAGGTATCAGAACATTTCCGGGGCAACGGAACTCCACGCGGCGGACGAGATGGCCACTGTCCTGGCCCGTCAGTTGGGGCAGGGTAAAAATGAGGCCGCCGGCTCCGATCTGTGGCGGGCCCAGGAGATGTACAAAAGCGGGCAGGTCAAACGGAATCTTATTGAAGCCCTGGGGCTGATCGGTGACGCCGAAGCTCTTCCCAAGATTGCCCAGCTTCTCCAGGATCTCAATTTCCAGCCCCACGTAGCGGACGGGGATGAAGAGTCCACCACCGCCCTGGGCGCCATTATTGCCCTTGAATCCTACGGGGATTCTCTCGGCTACCTCCCTGTGTATTTTGCCTCCAAAGGCTGGTACAGGGGCGACATCAAGAGAAGGGCCGAAACAGCGCTTACCAGGCTGAATCTCGAAGGGGATTCTTCAGGCCCCCTCCTGTCCATTATCGAGATGCCCGGATATCCCTATGCATCGAAGCTCCAGGCTCTTCAGGTGATTGAAGAGGCTCAGGAGATTCCGGATGGCTCAAAATCCACAGTTTCCGTGGCGGCCCTCAATGAAGGCTGGAAATATCAGTCCCAGAGTCCCAGAGACAGGCGGGATCTCGCTTCCCTGCGGCTCCTGGCGATCAACATGATTACCAAATACGGTACCGATGATCCGGCGGTTTATCCTCTGCTGGAAAAGTCCTTCAAGGAAGGGATCTTCCCGGATGAGCAGATTGGCAATGGAGAAACCCGCTCCAGCGGCATAACCAGGGGCGGCGCCGTAAATGCGCTGGTAAAGCTCAGGAGTGATGATTCCGCCCGGCTTCTGGAGTCCTTCCTGACCCTTCTCAACACCAAGAGAAAGGATAACAACCTGGTCAGAAACCCGGTAAACGATGACTATGCCCGTACCCGGGTGGCGATCGTCGCGTTGGGCAATGTGGGGAAATCCAGTTCCAGGACAGTCCTCAACGGGGTGATTTCGGCAGACTGGGAAGGCTGGATTCAGAATCTGGCCCGCCAGTCGCTGGGGAAACTTCCCTGAAAATAAAACCGCCGCTTTTACGCGGCGGTTTTTTTTTAGAATGCGGCCTTATCTAGAGTCTGTCCACAAAGTAACCGACTTTGTGGACAGACTCTATCTACTGCGAAAGAATTTTCGCAACGGCTTCTGCGGATGCCGCGTCAAGAATCTGCTGCCGTTTTTCGGAACTCTTAAAGAGAAGGCTGATTTCCGCCAAAAACTGGAGGTGAGGGCCGGTTTTTTCCACCGGAGAGAGGGTCATGATGAAGATCCTGCAGGGTACACGGTCAAGGGAATCAAAATCCACCCCCGGTTCTCCGCAGACACCAATACAGGCAACCAGATCCCCAATGGTGGGGCTTTTCCCGTGGGGAATCGCAATACCATGCTTCATCCCGGTTGACATCTTGTTTTCCCGATCCATCACGGCGTTGTAAGCGGCCTGCCGATCCTGTATCTTATTCGCCGCGACCAGTACGTCCAGCAATTCGTTGATGATTTCCTCTTTTGTTGAGCCTTTCAGGTCCAGCTTGATAGTCTCGGGGGTAAGCACTGTTTTGAGGTTCATACATATAAGATATGACATTCATACCCGAAAAGTCAATGAGTGATTTTAATATCAGGCCGGACATTGAGAATATTCAGGTAAAAATCGCTATAATAGGCTTGTTTTGGAATTGTTTCGACAAAATTCGCCCGACAGGCAAAGGAGCATGTATGTCCGAAAATCACGTGTCCCGCTGGTATAAAAGCGGGGATCCTCTCCTTGAGGAAATTGAAGCCACCCGGACGGAGGCGGGCAGAGCGGCCCTCTGGTTTATGGGTCAGCATGGTTTTGTTGTGAAAACAGGCGGAAAAACCATCTATATTGACGTGATCCTCAACGATCTTCAGGATGAAAAGGGGGTCAGCATGCGCCGTTATCCGCCTCCCTTCGGCCCGGAGGCCCCCCGTTCCCCGGATTACTACTTTGCCACCCATAACCATTCCGATCACCTCAACCTCGATACGATTCTCCCCCTGGCAAAGAAAAATTCACAAGCCCGCTTTATCGTCCCCAGGGCTCATTCCCGTATCCTGGAAGACGCCGGCATAGAGAAAGAACGGATATACGGCGCCAACGAGGGGGAAGAACTGGAATTGCCCGGCGGAATCAGCGTTCATCCGCTGGCCGCGGCGCACCCGGACTATGAACAGGATCGGGAAGGCAGCTGCCTCAGCCTGGGCTACCTGATCCGCTGCGGAGGGCTCGGCCTCTTCCATTCGGGGGATACCTGGGCCACTCCCCGGCTTGTTTCGAGCCTCAAGGCCCTCTCCCCCATCGACATTGCCCTGCTCCCGATAAACGGGACGGACTGGGAACGGACAGCCGCCGGTATCGTCGGCAACATGAGCGCCCTGGATGCCGTCAAGCTGGCCCGGGCCGTGGAAGCGGATCTGGTAATCCCCAGTCACTACGACATGATGCCCGGAAACAGCGAAAATCCCGCCCGCTTTACAGAGTTTTTGTATGAACTCTGCCCGCAGAAGCGTTTTCATATCTGCGCCCTGGGGGAACGGTTTATCTACGAGAAGTGAGCCTGTTCCAAAACCTTAGCGTTCTCTTGACGCCTTAGCTTTCTCTTGACATTGAAGTTATTTATTTATACCATAGTAAAGAATTGTCCGAATTGAAAAAACAACAAAACAGATCTGATTGGGATTTTGCAGCATGTAGTATTGATTCATTCACCATTCGGGCGTAAGGGAAAACGGTGCCGGAACAAAGGGAGAACCTGCGCAGCGACGCTGCTCAGTCAGAGTTCCAATTATTTCACAGCAATGTATCCTTCGTACAGGGGAATCAAGTCTACCTGGAGAGGCCGCAGATCGAAAGGCTCCTGGAAAAGGCGGTGGAAAAACCCCTGATAACGGTGGTAGCCGGAGCGGGCTACGGCAAAACCCACTCGGTGTATTCCTTCCTGCGCGGGTATAGCGCCTATATCACCTGGATACAGCTTTCCGAACGGGATAATATCGGTGAGCGTTTTTGGGAGAACTTTACCACTACCGTCAGGGTAGTCAACCCCGAAGCCGCCGCAAAGCTTGCGGGAACCAGGTTCCCCGAAACGGAACGGCAGTTTGAGCACTACATAGCGGTTCCTTCGGAAGAGGTTAATCCCGGCAAGAAATATGTTTTTGTATATGACGATTTTCATCTGATACAGAATAAAGCGGTACTGAAGTTTCTGGAACGCTCCATTACCAGCCCCTTTCCCAATATCACCTCCATCCTGATTTCCCGCAGCGATCCTTCCATCAATTTGATGAACTTTCTTTCCAAGGGATTTTTGACTCAAATTACCGAGGATGAACTGCGGTTCAGCCGGGAAGAAATGGATACCTACTTCCGTATACAGAATATTTTTATTTCTCCCCAGGTCTCTTCGCGTATCTACCGGGATACCGAAGGCTGGGCTTTTGCCATACATCTGGCGGGTTTATCCCTTAAAAACGCTCCGGCCGGAACGGAGTATGTGCCCCAGGCCATGCGTTCCAATATCTTCAGGCTTATCGAACAGGAAATTATAGCGGGTATATCGGTTCCCCTGCGAAAGTTCCTTATTAAACTGTCCCTGATCGATCATCTGGCCCCGGAGCTGCTGCGGGAAATTGCCAACGACAGCCCGGAAGTCATTGCCGAAATGGAAGCCATCGGTTCCTTTATCCAGTTTGATACCTACATCAATACCTACCGTATACACCACCTTTTTATGGAGTATCTGAGCGGCAAACAGGACGAATTAAGCGAAGAAGAAAAACAGGATATCTGGACAAAGACCGCCGTATGGTGCGCTGAAAACAACCAGAAAATTGATACCATAAATTATTATGAAAAGGCCGGTAATTATGTAAAACTTATAGATATAATCTATACCACCCTTCCCCTGATGCTGCCCAACAACATTGCCCGGATGCTTCTGGAGGTGTTCGACCGGGCGCCCCCGCGGATATACGATGAAATACCCCAGGCTTCTTTTACCTATACCCGGTTCTTTATGTGCCTGGAAATGTTCGATAAGGCAACTGATGAACTGTGGAAGATCATTAACAGGCTGGAGTTGGGACACTCCGACGGATTGCCTCTAAGCCCTGCCGCTCACCGGGCTCTGGCGGGCTGTTACCGTAATCTGGGACTTGTGGGGATATTCACCAGTCTCTACACGAGGGATTACGGTTTTACCACGCATTTTGAAAAGGCCCTGGATCATGCCCGGCAGAGCGGGTATCAGCCCGGGCCGCCGATATCGGTTTCCCCCCTAAGCTCATACGTAAATCGCAGCGGAGATGAAAAGGGGGAGCCGGAAAGGTACCTTGCCGCCCTTGAAAAATCCGTTCCCTTCATCAGCGCTTCCATGAACGGCGCAACCTGGGGCATGGACGATCTCGGCTGGGGAGAACTGGCCATGTTCAGGGGAGATTCCGCGGCCGCCGAACCTCTCCTCCGTGATGCCCTCCGTAAAGCCCGTGAAAAGGAACAGTATGAAATCGAAAACCGCGCTCTTTTTTACCTTTTACGGCTTGCAATCCTCAGGGGGAATGCCGAAGAAATACCGGAGTTCCTCAAACAGCTTGAAGGTCAGCTTGAACTCCCCTTTTTCTTAAACCGCTTTATCTACCACGATATTGTTACCGGATGGTTTTATATCCAAACAGGCCGCCTGGATAAGCCGGCTCCCTGGCTCAAGGATGATTTTGAGGAAAGCGATCTTAATTCCATAAATTCCGGCCTTGAGATTCTTGTTAAGGCCAAATACCATTATGCGGAAAAGCATTATCCCGCGGCCATTGCGGTGCTGAAATACCGGGAGAAAAAGTACGGTATCTGGGCCTTTCTTATGGGAAAAATTGTCATGCTGGCCCTGGAATCGGTATGCCATTATCATCTTCACAACAAGAAGGAGGCTTACCGGACCTTGGAGGAGGCATATACCCTGGCGGAGCCCAATGGTCTTTATCTGCCCTTTACCGAACTGGGTAAGGATATGCGGACCCTGGCAAGCGCCGCGTTAAGAGACAATGCGACAGCTATACCCCGGGACAGGCTTGAGAAAATCCGCAATAACGCTTCGGCCTATGCCAAAAAACTTTTCGCGGTGGCTGAACAATACAATCCGCCGGCCCCCAAACGCGCCGCGGGTTCCATAGCGGCTTCCCTGTCTCCGAGGGAATCGGGTGTCCTCACCGGACTTTCCCAGGGCTTGACCCGGGAAGAAATTGCCGAAGCGTCGAACATTTCGCTTAATACGGTAAAAAGCGTGATACGGAACGTTTACAATAAATTAGGGGCGCTTAACCGGGCCGATGCGGTGCGGATTGCCACGGCATCAGGACTTTTAACTGAAGTAAAGGGAAGCGTTAACAATGGAACAACGGAATGATCAATTTTTTTACAGTAATGCCCCCATGGCGGACCAGAACCAGATCTACCTGGAACGGCCCCAGATCCACGATCTTCTGGAACGGGCGGTTCAAAGCCCCCTGGTCGTCGTGGTCGCCGGGGCGGGATACGGAAAAACCCATGAGGTGTATTCCTTTGTGCAGCAGCATAAGGTTCATACCATCTGGCTGCAGCTTTCCGAACGGGATAATATAGACGAGCGTTTTTGGGAGAATTATACCGCCGCCGTGGCGACGGCAAACAAGGGAGTCGCCAAAAAGCTTATTGATCTGGGCTTCCCCACAACGGAACAGCAGCTTGACCGGTATCTCCGGCTTCCCCAGGATAGTCTTGCCTCTGATCAAAGATATTTCTTTATCTATGACGACCTGCACCTCGTTACCGACAAGGCGGTGCTGCGTTTTCTGGAACTTTCCGTCACGGCTCCCTTTCATGTTACCTCGATCCTTATTTCCCGGGCCGAACCTTCCCTCAATTTAATGAAGATGGCTTCAAAGGGGCTTCTCGCCCGAATTACCGAGGAGGATCTCCGGTTCAGCAGGGAGGAGATGGTTTCTTATTTTCATCTTCTCAATATCCGTATTTCTCCCGATACGGCCGCTTCCATCTACCGTGATACGGAAGGCTGGGCCTTTGCCATACACCTTGCCGGGCTCACGTTCCGGAATCAGTCCTCTAATGCGGCCTATGTGCCCCAGGCCCTGCGGGTTAATATTTTCAAACTTATAGAAAGCGAAGTTATGGCTCCCCTTAAAGAGGAGCTGCAGCGTTTTCTTATTAAATTGTCCCTGGTCGATCATCTGGCGTTGCCTCTGCTTGTGGAACTGGCGGATAAATCTTCGTTTATAGAAAAAATAGAAGTTATTGGTTCTTTGATCCGTTTTGACAGTTACCTTAATGTCTATCACATTCATCATCTTTTTCTTGATTACCTTAAAGGCAGGCAGGATGAATTAACGGCGGAAGAAAAAACGGAAGCCTGGACCAAGGCCGCCGCGTGGTGCGTGGCGAACAATCAGAAATTGGACGCCTTAAGCTACTATGAAAAAGCCGGAGCCTATGACAAGCTCATTGAGGTAGTGTATGAGGCCTTCCCCCTGGCCATGCCCAACCGGGTCGCCCGCTTTCTCCTGAATATCCTTGACCGGGCGCCTGAGGATATGTACCGGCGAATCCCCTCCGCCTGGGTTCTCCGGTCCCATGTACTTATGGTCCTGGAACTGTTTGACCGGGCGGTGGCGGAAATAAAGAGTATCATCGCCGCGCTGGAAGCGGAAGATCCCACTCCCCTCCGCTGTCAGGTATTAAGCGGCTGCTATAACAACCTGGGGATTATCGGCCTTACTACCAGTACGTACAGCCGGGATTACGACTATGTCCGCTGGTTTGAGAAGGGGTATTCCTATTACCGCTTGAGCGAACCAAAATTTTCGGAGTCCGCGGCGGTGGCAAGCCTCAGCGCCTTTGCATGCCGGGTAAGCGTTCCCGATAAGGGCGAGATCGAGAAGTATATTGAGGCCAATGCCGGCATGATTTTCTATACCACCCGGTCTATGGGGGGATTATACGCGGGCCTGGACGATCTTGCCCGGGCGGAGTATGCCTTTTTCAAGACCGAGGCGGTGGAGGCCGAACAATTCGCCTATAAGGCCCTCCATAAAGCCCAGGAGGCGCGTCAGTATGAGATTGAAAACCGGGCCTTGTATTACCTCATCCGGATCAGCCTCTATCAGGGAACCTATGACAAGATCCCGCGTTACTTACAGCTCCTGGAAGCCCAGCTTTCCCAAAAGGATTATTTTAACCGCGATACCTACTATGATATTGTTACCGGCGGATTTTATATCAGGCTGAGACAAAGCGAAAGGATTGCCTCCTGGTTAAAAAACGATTTTGAGGAGAGCGATCTGAATTCTCTGGCCTACGGACTGGAAACCATGGTACGAATCAAATACCACTTTTATCAGAAACGATACACGGCCGCTTTAGCGCTTATGACAAACCAGAAAGGCATCTACGGTTACAGTGGTTACCTGTTCGGCAAAATAAGCTTCAAGTTCATGGAAGCGCTGTGCCTTTACCGCATAAAGGATATTCCCGGCGCTGTTGAGGCCCTGGAAGCGGCCTATGAACTTGAATCTCCCAATGGCCTTGATATGTCTTTTATCGAGATGGGCCGGGATATGGCGGCGCTGGTTTCCGCGGTTTTGAAGGAAGAAAGCTACAGGGAATCTGCCGGTTCCGGGGCGGGCCGCATTCCCCGGGAATGGATGGAAAAAATTCGCCGGGCCTCCTTAGCGTATGAACGGAAGATTTCCGTGGCGGCCGGGATATTTGTGGATGCGGGAGAAGAAAACCAAAATAACCCCCATCGGAATACCAGGATATGAGCCGTCACTTTTTTTCCAGTTCGGCCTCCCCAAACTCATTTTTCCGGGATAAGCCGTATCTGGAGCGATCCGGTCTCAATAAACGCCTTAAATCGGCCCTGAAAAACCCGGTACTTACCGTGACTGCCGGTGAAGGTTACGGCAAGACCCATTCCGTCTATTCGTTTCTTCGAAGCGTCGATGTGGTTACTACCTGGGTCCAGTTTTCCGAGCGGGATAATCTGGGGTGGCACTTCTGGGAAAACTATACCGGCGCTTTCAGCCTCTACCACCGGGGATTCGGAACCCGCCTTTTGGATTTGGGCTTTCCCGAAACGATCCGCCAGGTTGACCGGTATGCGACCCTGCTTGAGCAGGAGCGTGTCAAAGGCCGGCGCTATGTGACGGTAGGGGACGATTTCCATCTTATCCATGAAAAATCGGTTTTGCGCTTTATTGAACGGAATCTGTCCATCCCCTTTCCTAATACAACTATCATCCTTATATCCCGGAAGGAACCGGCGATCAATTCCGTGTCTCTGCTGTCCAAGGGGAAGCTTAGTCAAATTACCGTGGATGACCTGCGGTTCAGCAAGCAGGAAGTCGGCGATTATTTTGCGCTGCAGGACATTGTCCTTTCTCCCGGTGAACTTGACCAAATTTATGATGACAGCGAGGGCTGGGCTTTGGCAATCAACATGGTTGCCGAAGAAATGAAACGCCAGGGCGTAATACGCCACGCAACGCGCCATGTTAAATCTGTCAAAAGGCCCCAGTATACGCGGACGCTGATGGAACAGAGTTCCTTTAAAAACATGGAGGACGAAATCCTGGAGGCGGTGAGCAGGGAACTGCGGAACTTCCTCATAAAATTGTCCCTGATTGAACGCTGGCCCCCGGAGCTGCTGGAAAAACTGGCGCTAAACAGAGAAGTCATCGGGGAAATGGAAAACTTAAGTTCCTTTATCCGTTATGACATGTACCTCCACGGTTACCGGATTCATCACCTCTTTCTGGAATTTCTCAAGGAAAAACAGGGGGAACTGGAGCCTCAGGAGATCCGGGAGGTCTATCTTAAGGCCGCCTCATGGTATCTGGAAAACAATTTACTGGTAGAGGCCGCCATTAACTATGAACGTGCACGGGATTACCGGGGGCTTATCAACATCATATACACCTTTCCCCGAATTTTGCCCAATGCGGTGGCGGCCTTCTTTTTGGAAATTGTGGACCGCCTTTTGGCGCTTGACCCTTCGGAACTCCCCGCCGGGGGGGATGAAGCAGGATCCCCCAGGGGGAGCTTTGAGGACTTTGCCTTTCTGCGCTATGCCGTACGGCCCCGGCTGATTTTGGGGCTTGGACGGGTTGAAGAATCCATTGAGGAAAACCGCCGAAGCATTGCGCAATTTGAAGCCCTGTCCACCCCCCTTAGTTCCCGGATATTGGCGACATGCTATAACCAGTTGGGGGCCCTGGGGATCATCACAAGCCGGGTTACCCGAAACTACGACATAGCCCCCCTGTTTGAAAAGTCCAATTACTATTATTTGCGGCATCCTGAGGTTCAGGAGGGCCCCATTACCCAGGGCTGCGTCAGTTCGTATATCGTTTCTGCCGGCCATCCCGTGGAACCGGGGGAACTTGAGCGGGCTGTCCGGGAATTCAGTCTGGCGGCCGCCCCGGCGTCCGCTTCTTTTAACGGCTACCGCTACGGAACCGATACCCTGGGATGGGCGGAACTTGCGTTTTTTACCGCGGATATAAACAACGCCGAAAAATTCGCCCGCCAGGCTGTCTTTCAGACCCGGGAAAAAAAGCAGTACGAGATTGAAAACCGCAGCCTCTTTTACCTCCTGCGGATAAACATCTATACGGGAAATTTTTCCGGAGTACAAGAGGTGCTGAAACAACTGAGTGCCCAGCTTGAAAATACGGAATTCCTCAGCCGTTACATCCTCCACGATATTGAAACCGGCTGGTTTTACGCCCAGATCGGGCAAACCGGAAAAATCGCCTCCTGGCTGAAAAACGATTTTGAAGAAAGCGAGCTTAACACGATGCTTCACGGTTTTGAAACCCTGGTAAAGGCAAGGTGTTCCTTCGCGGAAGAGCACTATAAAAGAGTATTAAAAACTTTAAGCGCCCCGCAGAGAAGCAGCCTTCACGGGGGCCACGGTCTGGGAGAATTCCTTTTTGGGCGGCTGGAAATGCGGGTATTGGAAGCGGTAACCCTCCATAAAATGGAGGAACATGAAAAGGCCTTCGCCGCCCTTGAAGACGCCTGGGATATGGCCGCCCCCAACAATCTGGACATGCCCTTTATTGAGCTTGGGGAGAATATGCGCGCCCTCGCGGCTTTGGCGGCGGAAAAGAAAATCTCCATACCCCGATCCGCTCTGGAAAATATTCGGAACAAGGCTTCTGTCTACGCAAAAAAACTTTCGATAGTGGCGGAACAATACTGGTCCCGGCAAAAATCCTATGTCCTGCCGGCCCTGTCTTTTCGGGAAACGGAAGTTCTTAACGGCCTTGCCCAGGGCCTGACCCGGGAAGAAATCGCCGAAGACTCAGGCCTTTCCGTCAGTGCGGTCAAAAATGTTATCACCGCTCTTTATGCCAAGCTCGGAGCGCTTAACCGGGCGGATGCAATCCGGATAGCCGGCTCCGCGGGGTTAATTCGCGTCCATCCATAAAGTTGATTATTTTATAGACAGACTCTGATTCGCCAAAGTGCCAAATTCAAGAAAATGCAAAATTTTCGTAAAAAATTCCCTCCATGGGCCATTAGGGTGTGTTACGTTCGTAAAACCTCCATAAAACTGATATCACTGGGGGTCTCTCTGTGACAGAGACTCCATGAACATCAAGGGAGACAGTAAAATGTCAATACGTGTCAGGATCGCCGTTACCATTATTGCGATAGGGCTTTTTGTTGTTATTGTCGGAATCGGAAGCGGTATGCAATTCACAAACCGCGAACTTCTCCGTTCAATTCAGAATGACATGAATGTTGTGGCCGATATCGCAGACAGACTAATCACGTCCGAAATTAATCTTCTCGAGGCCAATGCTTCCGAGATAGGCCGGTATCTGCTCAGGGCTTCAAACAATTTCCACCAGGAACTGGAGTATCACGTCAATAGACACGGAGGCTTTTTGGCGCTGACCGTCTTTGACAGGACAGGTATTGTGGATTCAGCCGGTTCCCCGGCCTTTCCGGCAGAACTTCTGAATAGTGTGTATATTGAAAAGGCCTTTGCCGGAGAATCGGCGATCTCCACCAGCTATTTATATCCGGGTTTCCCTGACGCACGAGTGGACGCGGCGGATGCGGGCGAAGACGCCTCTCCGGGTGGAAAACTTGTTTTCTTTGTCTGCGTACCCATGGAAAATTTTGTCCTTGTCGCCACCGTAGACGGTTTCTTTTTCCGCGAGGTGCTGAAAAATCTCGCTATATGGGAAACGGGTCATATTTTTATTGACGACGCCGATGGATATATCCTGGCCAACCCCCGGGAAAACTGGGTGCAGGAGCGTTGGAATTTTATCGAAAAAGCAAAGGAAGATCCTCAATACGAGGGGATTGCCAGAGTGATCTCGGAAATGGCCCGGGGTAATTCCGGCATGGGAATTTTTGCGTTAAACGGCCAGGATCGTTTTTGTACCTACCGGCCTGTTACCGGTTCAAAAGAGGACTGGTCACTGGGTGTGGTGGCCCCTGTCAACGAAAGTCCTTTGACCAGCGCCCGCAACGGGCTTTTGATGGTCGGTTTTATTTGTATCCTGCTCTGCATTATTACTGCCATTCCCGTCTCCGTAATCCTTGCAAAACCTTACGATGACGCAAAAGCGATGATGGGAGAGATGAAACGTCAGGAGGAACTGCTTGTGCAGGCGAATAAAGAGGCCCTGGTCAGCACAAAGGCGAAGAGTGTATTTCTGGCCAATATGAGCCATGAAATGCGCACCCCTCTCAACGCGATTATCGGTTTGTCGGAACTTACCCTCAGTTCCGGCGAACTGCGGGGCTGTGCCGCCGAAAATGTCGAAAAAGTTTACGGCTCCGGCATGACCCTTCTGGGCATCGTTAACGATATTCTGGATCTCTCCAAAATTGAATCGGGAAAATTTGAAATTATTCCGGCGGAATATGATACTCCCAGTTTGATTAATGATACGGTCGTCCTCAATATCATGCGCATCGGCAATAAGCCCATTCAGTTCCGCCTGCATGTGGACGGAACGCTGCCCAGCCATCTCATTGGCGATGCGCTGCGGATAAAACAGATTTTCAACAACCTCTTGTCAAATGCGTTTAAATACACCAGGGAAGGAAATGTTGACTGGACTATTTCCTGCGAACGCGGAAAGCCGGGTGAAGTTTCCCCCCTTGAGGGAGAGAGCGTCTGGATCGTCAGTTCTGTAAAGGATTCGGGAATAGGGATACGCAGGGAAGATATCGACCGCCTGTTTTCCGATTACAATCAGCTGAATACCAAAAGTAACCGCGAAATTGAAGGAACGGGCCTGGGCCTTTCCATTACAAAAAAAATGGTTGAAATGATGGGAGGCTCAATTATGGTGGAAAGCGAATACGGAAAAGGCAGTGTCTTTACGGTACGCCTGCGGCAGCAATTTGTAAACGATGTCGCCATTGGCGACGATGTTGCCCGGAACCTTATGACCCTGCATTACACGGACAGCAAGTGCATTAAAAATAATAAGCTCATCCGTATTCAGATCCCCTACGCAAGAGTTCTGGTTGTTGATGATATCACTATGAATCTGGATGTGGCAAAGGGCCTCATGAAACCTTACGGAATGACGGTTGACTGCGTAAACTCAGGCCGGGAGGCAATAGAACTCATCCGTTCGGAAGAACCGCATTACGACGCGATTTTCATGGATCATATGATGCCCGTGATGGATGGTATTGAAGCCGTCCGCATCATCCGGGAGGAAATCGGAACGGACTATGCGCAGAACATACCCATTATCGCATTGACCGCAAACGCCATTGTGGGGAACGAAGAAATGTTCCTTGCCCACGGGTTCCAGGCATTTTTATCCAAGCCCATTGATATTATGGCGATGGATGTGGTGATTCGGCACTGGGTACGGAACAAGGATCTTGAACATGCAAAAAAACAATCGGAGGACAAAATGGAAATATCGCTATATTCAGATGTACGCCCGAACCTTCCGGATCACCGCGAAGGGGATCCCGGATACGGTCTTGACCGGCGTCAAACAGACAGGCGGACTATTCCCGAGACCGCGATCCCGGGGATCGACTCTGAAAAAGGACTGAAACATTTTGGAGAGGACCGGGGTATTTTTTGGGATGTAGTGAAATCCTTTGCGAAAAATACGCCGCCCCTCGTGGACAAGATTCGCACCCTTCCGGCAGAGTTCCCCGCGGCGGAGCTGAACGATTATGCCATCATCGCACATGGAATAAAAAGTTCAAGCCGGAGCATAGGCGCCGAAGTTTTGGGGCTGCAGGCGGAGAGGCTGGAACACGCGGCAAAGGCAGGCGATCCTGACTTTATCCGGAAAAATCATGCCGTCTTCATACAGGCAGTGGATCGGTTACTTGACGGAATTAACGCCGAAATCCGCCGGACAGACGAAGAAAATCAAAAGCCGGTGAAAACCGAACCGGAGAAGAAGACCCTGGAGGATCTTTTGCATGCCTGCCGCGACTTTGATATTGACGGCGTAGACAGGGCAATGGAAGAACTGGAAAGCTGCGAATATGAAACCGGGATGGATCTGGTTGCATGGCTGCGGGAGAAAGCCGACGGTATGGACTTTAAAGAAATCGCCGTCCGCCTCGCGTGAAATTTTACCACAACGGCGGCGCTGCCGCTTTTTATAGGAGAAGAAGTAATATGGAAAATGAACGGAAGATAATTTTTTTGGTCGATGATAACGGGACAAATCTTACGGCGGGAAAAGAGATACTAAAAAACCGGTACAAGGTGTATCCAATCCCGTCCGCGAGGATAATGTTTGCTCTTTTTGTGGACGTTATTCCCGATATGATCCTCCTTGATATCGAAATGCCGGAAATGGACGGTTACAAGGCGATAAGAAAGCTCAAGGTAGACCCAAGGTGGTGGAATATTCCGGTTATCTTTCTGACCGCCAAAACCGATGCGGGCAGTGAGTTGGAAGGTCTAAACCTGGGAGCGATCGACTATGTAGCCAAACCTTTTTCCGCCCCCCTCTTGCTCAAACGCATAGAGAATCATCTTTTTGCGGAATGGCAAAAGAGGCAGTTAAAGGAAATAAATGACCACCTGGAGGAAAAAGTACGCCGGAGAACCTCTCAAATAGGCAACTTGCAAAACGCGGTGCTTAGTACGGTGGCTAATTTGGTTGAGTTCCGTGACGATGTTACCGGAGAGCACGTTGCCCGCACACAAAATTATTTAAAGCTCCTGGTAGACGACATCCTGGAAGAAGATATTTATCCCGAAGAAACTTCCGTGTGGAATATGGATTACCTCGTTCCATCGGCGCAGCTTCATGATGTGGGGAAGATAGCCATCAGCGATAGTATTCTGAATAAACCGGGAAAGCTCAGTTCCGAAGAATTTGAAATCATGAAAACCCACGCCGCAATAGGGGTAACGATAATTCAAAAAATCGAAGAAAATACGGAAGAACATGATTTTATGAGGCACGCCCGCCTGATTGCCGGCGGACACCACGAAAAATGGGACGGAACGGGATACCCTCTTGGAATAAGAGGAAAAGAGATCCCCCTGGAAGCCCGCTTGATGGCCATAGCCGATGTGTATGACGCCTTAATGTCGGCTCGTCCCTATAAGCAGCCTTTAAGTTCCGTCGAGGCAAAGAAAATCATCCGGGATGGAAAAGGTACACAATTTGATCCGATTCTGGTTGATGAATTTTTAAAGGTGATGGCTTGAGAACAAGCCTGAAGAAAGCGGCTTGCGGGCCCGAGGCTTGCCGCCTCGTACCCGCAAGCCGTTAAGAACCTGTTAAATTTGCAATTACCATTCACGGGGGTGGTATTTGCCTTCCGGTTTAACAATATTAAATGTATCGCCGGATGGCTCAACAACATAAAAACCGTTTTTCAGGGCAAAATCCCGTACATTGTCGTTTATGACCATGCCCGCTACGGCCCCAAGATATTTCCGGGTGTCTCCATGCAAATCAGCATGAAGCCGCACCTTTCCCATGCGTTCAATGTGGTCTTTAATATCCTTAATTGAAGGTTTAGACTTGACCTCGACAATCATCGCCTTATCGCCGTTTTCAAGGGTAATATCAATTTCCGTAAGTATTCTGTTTTTCTCATCTTTAATAGTGGCATGGGGATAGGCTTTGGTAAACACAAAATCCAATTCACGGAATTTGCTTACCAGATTGGGCATGACCATGTATTCAATCATTTCACCGAACCTGTCGCCAAGTCTGCTGATCTT
>JAISCR010000065.1 GCA_031265435.1 Treponema sp. | reverse complement strand
ATCGGAACGATGGCGCCGTTTTCTACTTTGGTGCCCGGTCGGGGGGAAATCAGCCCGGCAATGATTTTTTCCTCCTCGGTCATTTTACGGATTTCATCCCCCTCCCTGACGTAGCCTTCCGGAAGCTCCATGAGGCCTTCGTCGATAAGCTGGGCGTCCGGCTTACGGATAAAGCCTTCGTCATAAAAACTTAACGGCTCAAGCGGTATTACGTGTGTGCCGTAGGGGACTTCTCTCCGCTCATGTCCGTAATAGGGGGTGCCGAAAAAGTCCGCATTAATGTCTCCGTGTTGTACCGACGTGATAATGCCGTTTAAGATAGTAATAAACATAACAGGTTCGTTCATAAAAACTCCTTATACCGCCATGGCGGTTTTTTTCCAGATAATGATACGCCGGTTTACCGGACGGTTTTCGGAAGCTGTTGGGGAGTTAGGAGCATTGGCAGCATTAATACCAAGGCTTCGAAGCTCACCACTCCAAGTACCGTTATTAAGATAAAAGGAAGCCTTGTTGCTGCTAATAGTAATGGCGCCTACCCCAGATATGTTCCCATTATTAACCATGGCTAATCCATTGTTATCCCCGCCGATACCACCTGTTATATTTCTGCTCGCATCTCCCTGCTTCCCGTTGGAACGCCCATCGGTTGACAGGTTGGTTTTCCCGCCTGATCGGAAGAAGACGCTCTCGTTTTCAAAGCAGGCTATCCACGTGCCGCCGAAGAGGGCTGCCGGCGCCTGGGAGGCGGGGAACTCTGTTGCCGCGTCTCCTGTGGCGACGGGATTGCCGGCGGCGTCGGTTGCGGGATATTGGGTGTAAACGGTCCCGATGGGCCAGACGGTACTTTTTACCCACTCCATAGATGCCAGCGGTACCAGCTTTGTCGTTACCCACTCCATGGATGCCAGCGGCGCCAGCTTCGCCATTACGGCATTTTTAAGCTGGTCCTCACGTGCATTGTCCGGGGTGCCGCCGAGGGCTGTGATTAAGCCGGCCAGATTATCCAGGATGAGGTTGATGGTCTCCGCCGGGATAAACGAGGGTTTTACCAGGGGATCGGTAAAGCTGCCGTTGGTGAATTTGCCGCTTCCCGGATCGAGTCCGGGCCATTGGACTTGTTCTCCGAATATCGAAAGGATCTGATCTGCCGGATACATGCCTGCCATTACTGACCTCCAAAACTGAAATAGATTATGTGATTGGCCTGGAGCCACGTGGATATGTTTGCTTTAAACCGATCAAACATCGAATCGTCGTTTTCAAGTTCAATGTACGTGTGTAAGGCTGTAGGGATGCCGGGGTGCATGTGTCTGTCCAGGCCGCACCGGGAAAAACCGAAACAGGAGCGGCGGTAATGTTTTTCAAACAGGGCGTAGGCTTTTTTTTGTCCAATGGCGGCATGGATAGTGACGGTTGAAAAGGCGGCAAGGCTTGCGATACGGTTATGTCCACACCGGGAAAAGCCGAAAAAGGCCGGCCGGAACGGGAATTCGATGTTTGATATTTCCATCCCGTACACCCGGGCGATCTCTTTGATAACAGTAAGATTTATGCGGCCCCGTGTTTCCGCCATGAGGAGCGTCCGTCTTTCTTCGGCATCAAGGCCAATGGTAACCGATCCGGTACATACCCGCTCCCAGTTATCCAGCGTTTCAACTGCGGTAGTAATCATGCTCTCATCATGAAGGCCGGACATTCTCTTTCGTAACTGCACGAGTTCCGCCGTTTTTGCCTTGCAAAAAAGAGAACAGTCGCTGTGCGGATCCGCGAACTGGCGATCCCAGTACTCTCCGCGGGGGAAAAGTTTACGGAGGGAGGCTTCGTACTGCTGCGGGGTTTGTACCTTCATTCTCATGACAGGTCTCCTAACACCGGCAGCTGTAAAATGGTGGTGTTTACTTCCCCGGTGGTACTGTCTGAAAGTTTGACGGCGCCGCCGCTGATGGTTACCCCGTCGATGAGCGCGTCCCGGAGCATGCCGGCGGTGTAGCGGATGCCGGGGCGGGCGGTGGCTTCGAGGTATGTTTTAAGGCGGCCGGTAACGATCTCCCGGTTGGTAAGCGTGTCTTCCGCCGGTACAAGGGCGACGGCGGGATTGAGGGGACGTAAGGCCGGGGTGCGAACGGTGAACAGCACCGGCGGCGCCACGGTATTGATGTACTCCGTTACCAGGGCCAGGCCGCCGACCGGGGTTATGCCGTCAATGTGATTCCCGCCGATGACCTGTATCAAAAGCGCGCCGAACACGCCGAAGTTTTTAAACTCCCAGGCTTTTGATACTTCGGGGCTTGAGTCGACGGCCCAGTCGGCGAAGTCTCCGCTTTTCCCATACCGGGTTGCGTTCCGCAAGGTTTGCAAAACCCTGACCAGGTAGGCTTCGTCGCTCTCCGCGTCGGCGCCGCCTGTGATGCCCTCCCCGCTTACCACCGCGGTCGAATCAATGCCCGGAGGGATGGAAGACACCAGGGACAGTTCCTCATCAGGCGGGAGGTTTGTTTCGACGCCTGACGCTTCGGCTTTGACCCTGGCGGCGGCGGTTCCGTCCGTGCCTATCCGGTACGCGGATTCGGTATAGTATCGCTGACCCGTGGCGGAGGCATAGACGAGGCCCGCGGGGACGGCGGCGTGGGTACGCCGGGTATGAGAACCGTTCCCGCGGCCGCCACGGCATATAACGGCGGTACCCGGTCGGACCAGTGGAGCCGCAGGTATTCGCCTGAGGCGGTATCCGGGAAAATCTGATCGGCCAGGAAGGCGAGGTCGCCCACCAGCTGGTGGTACATGCCGGCGTCAACCTGGGAGAAAATTTTAAGCAGATTATACCGGGGTGTTTTATCCAGGGGCTTGAAGAGGCTCATGTAATTGTGGTATGAGCGGTCCAGCAGCGCCGCCAGGCTTTCTCTACCGAAGGGCATTCCAGACATCCTTTATGATCAGCGGTTCTGTGTCAGGCCGTGACACCGTTACCGAATAGGCGATTTCGTGTTTGCCGGACCGCTCGGCGGTACACACCACGCCGCCTGCGATCCCGTCGTCTGTGAGCCAGGTAAGGCAGTCCTGCAGCATCCGCTGGAAGGTTCCGGCGGTACGGTTATCAATTTTCCCCGCCTGCCTGAGTTTCCAGATCTCCGAGCCGAAGGCGGGGTCGGCCCACCAGGAGCCCTTGTCGGTTCCGATGCTCATCCGTGTCAGTTCCTGAACATCGGCCCAGTGTTCTATTTTTACCGTTGTACCGATCATACCGTTTTCATGCCTTACCCTATGGTGACCGTGGCGCTGCCGCCGGTGATTTTTGAATTGATCATGGTGGGAGGGGTGAGACTGCCGCCGGTTAGGGCGGCAAGCGTCGAGCTGACCGTGGTTACCCATTGCCAGAACGCGGTGTCGTCCGCGGCGGTACTTTGTACCGGGTCGGTTTTCCGGGCCGCGGGGAGGCCGCTTTTCTGAAGCGCTACGGCAGATCCCTCCATGGCGATACTCCCGTCTTCCCCGATGAGGATTTTCCCTGCTTTGGTTTTAGCCGTTATGGGGCCGGACTTCGCTTCTGCTTCAATTCCGCCGTTTTCCCGGAGTATCACCCATCCGCCGGATTCGGTGTACAGGGCGGCGTCCCCTTCTTCCAGGTCCGGACCGCCTTCATAATCCAAAACCGGGAGTATTTCAAAACCGTCGAAGCTGCCGCCCTGACATAAGACCAGCACGGTTCCTTTTTTTGCTTTGGCTTTAAAGCCGTAGGGGAAGGCTTCCTTTTTTTCAACGACCCGGTTGAATACGGTCTTTACCTGGATTTTTCCGTCGCCATAGCGCTTCCGGAATTCGCCCAGGGAAAAGAGGTTCCGTATCCGGGCGGCAAGCTGTTTTATTCCGTCGTTCATGTATACGCCTCTCTTTTTACCAGGGTGATGGCAGTGGTCACGGAAGATGCGTCCGCCTGATATTCCACCTGGGATATGAGCAGCTTATCATCAAGGCCGGCGGAGGGTATGTTAATAGGGATTAAAAAATTCGGGTTCCAGAATATTTCTTTTTGATAGGTATTACCCCAGGCTTTAATATGACTTTCACTGAGGCCCCAGCCTGAAACCGTTACCGTGATCCGTTTGTCCTTGCGGCGCCGCAGTTCGGTCAACGCCCGGCGGAGAAGCGTATCTTCATCGACGAACGGATCGGTCAGATTGATGGTCAGAATCCGCTTGTTCGTGCAGGTATCATCGATCTGCCGCGCGGAGGGATGGCTTCCGCCTTTGACCACATATTCGTGAAACTGTTCCGCGCCGTTTTCCGTTATCTGGATGCTCCGAATGTTTGGATCTTCTTCAAGAGAGAAGCCTTCATCCCGTTTGTTAACGGCCACTTTCCACAGGTACAGATTACCCGCTTCGTTACTGGTAAAGATATAGCCCTGATTGTCCGCCGCGGCGATCAGTTTCTGCCAGGGGGATTCTGCTTCCCAGGAGAATGAATACACCGGCTTGGTCTCCGGTGAATCGGTCGGCATGCGCTGTACGTGGTTTCCATCTTCCGAATTTGCTTTTTCTATTCCATTAGCCTCAAGAAACGGGTTAGCGATCGTCTTGGCAATTTCTTCCAGGCTTTGCAGATTTGCGACCCTGTCGCTCCAGACAGAATCAATAATATCCCGGGCCGGAGAGCGGCCGATGATCAGTAATCCCTTCTGGGCCGTATCGGTAACGTCGGTTACCGCGTCCACCATAACCGTGGTAAGCCGTTTTGTTTTCTTCGGATTGTCATCCGGGGTAACATATTCGCTGTGCACGCAGACTTCCACTTTATCGTGTTTGTGGATTTTGCTCCGCTCACTGGCCGGCGTTTCCAGTTCCATATAGTGGCAGATTTCATCCAGTGATTTTCTGACCTTTATCTTCCGCCACACTAATTACCTTCGGTAATCCCCCGGCTTTGCCGGGGGACCCCAAAAGTTTGACGTTTCAGGGAATATAAAAGAAACTCCTATCAGGTGGACCACGCAAAGTTCAGGAGATAGGAGGTACAATGAGTACGGTAAAAAGTATTATGTGTCAACGGTGGGACGGGATGAGACGACCATAAGGAAGTACATCCAGGGGCAGGAACTGGAAGACAAGCGGCTTGACCAGTTGGATCTATTCAAAGATAAGTAACAAAGATAACCGCCTTTAGGCGGTTCCAAAACAAACCGCTTTGAGCGGTTCACAAAACAAGCCCCCGGCTTTGCCGGGGGTATCTGACGGGAAAGAAGCATTGGGATACAGTTGAAGCGGTGGAAATAGATATTCCCCTTTGGCTGCCCCGACCCGAGGGCATGAGCGCCGTTGCCCGGATTTACTATACTGGCGAGGCGCTTTTTCTCCGTATCAGTGCTTCGGAGAAGAATATTCTTGCCCGCTTTGACGGGCTGTTAGATATGGTATGCCGGGATAGCTGCCTGGAATTTTTTTTCTGTCCCCATGCGGAAGACGATCGCTATTTTAATTTTGAATTTAATCCTTTGGGTGCCATGTATTTGGGTTTCGGCCGGGATCGCTGCAGTTCGGTGCGGCAGATTCGGGAAGATTACCGGACCATGTTCTCTGTAGACCCCTTTAGATTTGATGGCGGCTGGGGGATAAATTTTTCCATACCCGCATCATTCATCAATCTTTACATTCCATCGTTTTCCCTAAGAAGCGGATTGATCATGCGGGGTAATTTCTATAAATGCGGAGACGAAACAAAGGCGCCCCATTATCTTGCATGGAATCCCGTTGTTTCTAAAAAGCCTGATTTCCATAGGCCCGAATCATTCGGGACTATGATTTTGGTATAGTAATACTATCATTTTTATAGGGAGAGAAGTATGAAAAGTTCATTTTTTTTGAAAATCCAATACCTGGGTAGTAGCGAAACCGTTGCCTTCGCTGCCGGGGAATTGAAACGCTATCTTTCCCGGATGGATGGCGCTTTGGAGATCGTCCTGATAAAACAGAGTACCTACGATCCATCACCTGAGTGCAGTCTCTGGGTCGGTTTGGACGATTCATTTAAAAACAAGGTACCAAAGGTTTTGAATTCCGAATTGGATGACGGTATCTATATCGAAGTAAAAAACGGATACGGAATCATCACCGGCGTCAATGAGAGGAGTGTACTCCTTGCGGCATACCGGTATCTGCGGGAACTGGGTTGCGCCTGGGTCTTCCCGGGCGCCGGGGGAGAACGTATAGGCAAGACAATACTCTCTGAAGCTTCCGTGTCTCTAAGCAAGACAGCCTCATACCGGCACCGGGGGATATGTATTGAAGGCGCCGTATCCTGCGATCATGTACTTAATATGATAGATTGGATACCAAAGGTGGGCATGAACTGTTATTTTAACCAATTCCGCATCCCTTTTACTTTTTTTGATCGCTGGTACAGTCATCAGAACAATCCTGAGATGGAGGCGGTTCCTGTTTCTCCGGACGAGGTAGCCGGCATGGTTCGGAATCATATTGGAGAGATTAAGAAACGGGGTATGTTGTACCATGCGGTGGGACACAGTTGGACATGCGAACCCTTCGGCATTGAAGGGAACAGTTGGGATGTGAAGGACTACTGTGTTCCCCCGGAATCGATCAAGTATCTGGCCCAGGTCAAGGGGCGGCGGGATCTCTTTGGGGGGATTCCTCTGAATACCAATATCTGTTACGGGAACATTGAGGCTAGGGAAAAAATAACCGATGCTATCGTTGACTACTGTAATGAAAATCCTGCTGTGGACTATGTTCACTTCTGGCTTGCCGATACTCCCAACAACCAGTGTGAATGCGATTTATGTAAAAATACGGAACCCTCGGATTTTTATGTGATGATGATGAACAGTCTTGATGAAAAGCTTTCCGCCTCGGGGCTCAAGACCAGAATCGTATTTCTGCTCTACCAGGAACTCCTCTGGGAGCCGAAGACAGAGACGGTAAAAAATCCCGATCGTTTTGTTCTCATGTTTGCTCCCATAAGCCGTACTTATTCCGTGGCCTATGTCGATGAGGGAATTCCTGTCGATGCCGGAGGCCGCTCTTCCCCTCCGGAAATTCTGGAACCTTATGTGAGGAATCAGATCAGGATGCCCCGGGATGTGAAAACGAATATAGCGCGTCTCCGGAAATGGCAGGAGAAAGTTTCCGGCTGCGATAGTTTCATTTTTGACTATCATTACATGTGGGATCATTTTAGAGATCCCGGTTACATGGATATAGCCTGGGTTATGTTCAAGGATATGCAGAATCTGGATAAGCTCGGCATCAACGGTATGGTAAGCTGTCAGACCCAGCGGGCCTTCTTCCCCTCAGGTATTGGTGATGCCATAATGGCAGAGGCCCTCTGGAATAAGGATGTTGTTTTTGAAAAATTCGCCGCTCAATATTTTTGTGCGGTCTACGGCGGCGATGGAAAGCTGGTCATGGATTACCTTAAGGAACTTTCTGCCCGCTTCGATCCTCCCTATATCCGTCATGAGAAAGCCCCGGTGGATCCGAAAAAGCGGGAAGAATACCGGGCTTTGGGATCATATCTGGATTCTTTTATCCCGGTCATTGCCGATAATCTGCGGGAAGAAAAAAATCCTGATGTATCGATCCGTTATTCCTGGGGACTGCTTCGTACCCACAGCGATCTCTGCCGGATCATCGCCAGGGCCCTGATCGCCAGAGCCGCCGGAGATCGGCCGAGACTGGAGACTTTGTTCAATGATCTCGCCGCCTTTGCCCGGCTTAAAGAGGAGGAGCTTGTGGAAGTCTTTGATGTATACCTCTTTATCGACACCATGAAACGGGCTTTACTCGGTTCCAGATTAAGCTATGTCTAAAGCGTGTATTTCGTTTTATTCGTGCTGAAGGTTTAATTTCCGGAGCTGTCCAAAAAAAGGCCGCCCCTGCTTTACCGGGATGCCAGAAATCCGGCGATGGCCTTTCCCGCCTTGCCCCGGTGACTGACGGCGTTCTTTTCATCTTCCGAAAGTTCTGCGGCCGTTCTGCCGAGAGAGGGGATGTAGAGGATGGGATCGTAGCCAAAGCCTCCCGAGCCCCGGCCTGAGCCAATGGTATCCACAAGCTCTCCTTCAAAAGTTTCCTGGGCAATAAAGAAACGCTCTTGTGAATAGTAAAGAACCATGGCGCAGACAAAGTGCGCCTTGCGGTTTTGTTTTTCCGGGGGCAGGGATTCAAGGCGTGCGGCAAGCTCCTCCAGCAGCAACGCGTTGCGTTCCGCCGCTTCCAGCTTCCTGCCGTCCTCGGCCCCATAGCGGGCCGAGAAGATACCGGGTCTTCCTTCAAGGGCCTCCACACAGAGACCTGAGTCATCGGCAAGTACCGGGTCCCGGAAAGAGGACGGCTGTTTTTCCTTCAGGATCCGGTACAGGGAGCGGGCCTTGATGAGCGCGTTTTCCACAAAGCTGGAGCCGGTTTCCGGCGGATCAAAACTGTCTATCCCGGCATCCGCAGGAACTCTGATGACAGTATCTCTGTCGCATCCCTTTGTGCGGAATATGGCTTCCAGTTCCAGTTTCTTGTGGGCATTCCCCGATGCAAGCCAGATATTCATGGATTACAATGCCTTTTCAATGTTGCCGCCACAGATCCGGGCCCTGCCATGAGCTCTTTAAAGAAAGTCTCTGTCTTTTCTCCGAGCCCCGCCTCGTAGAGATTCACCCCAAAAAAACGTTTGTCCTCCAGTATGGGACGGATTTTTGAAGCAAAGGGCCCTTGCCGTCCGGGTATGAGGCCCTCCAGCCTGCGCGAAAGTTCTTCAAGGCAGGGATCGGGACTGGGGCTGAACATGTTTCCCTCGTCATCAATCCCCAGAAGGTAACGGAGCCATGCCGCCAGAACCAGGGGAATGCCGGTCAGCGTCTTCGTATCCATTTTCTTTGCCCCGTATGCCTTGATCGTTTCCCCGAAACGAATAGGGATCTTCTGGGAAGAATCCGCCGCAATCCGCTGGGGCGTATCGGGAATAAAGGGATTGGGAAAGCGGCGTTCCACAACTTCGTCAATAAATGTTCCGGGAGAAATGATGCCCGGATCGCTTACCGCGGGAAGTCCCTCATCGTAGCCTATCTTTTTGATGAGCCGCACCAGATCCGGGTTTTTCATTTCATCGCTTATCCGTTTATAACCCAAAAGACAGCCGAAGATGGCAAGGGCGGTATGGAGGGGGTTAAGGCAGGTACACACCTTCATTTTTTCAACTTTGTCAACAGTATCTCTGCCGCAGAAATATACTCCCGCTTCTTCAAGAGGAGGACGGCCCGCGGGGAAACTGTCTTCGATCACCAGGTACCCGGTTTCTTCGGCATTGACAAAGGGAGAGGCAAGGCTTCCCCGTGCGGTAAGGGAAGGAACGGTGTCTTCAAGCCCTGCTTCCTGCAGCATGGCGCGGACGCCTTCATCCGCACGGGGGGTAATCTTGTCGATCATTGTCCAGGGAAACGAAACATTCCGGGGATCCTGTATCCACCGGAGGAAATCCTTTTCAAAAACCGCCGCCCGGTCTTCCAGGCCCCGCAGGAGCCTGTCCCCGTTGTGGGAACAGTTATCCATGCTGACCATGGCTATGGGAAAGGCGCCTGCCCTGTAACGTTCATGCAGCAATTCCGCTGCCAGGGACATATAGGGGGCCGAGGAGTAGGTTTTTTCGGTAATGGTAAAACTTGCCATCTTAAGGCCGGGGGAACGGAAAATCTCCTTCATCCGTTCCAGGTGTTCCTGCCTGTCGAGCCGCAGAGCTTCCGCAACGGAGGCGACTACCCGTTTTTCGATGCTGCCATCCGCCTTCAGGGTAACCGCAACAGAAAGATTGTCATGGGCGTCATAAACCCTGTCGATCATTTCGCCGTCGTAGCCTGCGGCAACAGTGATACCGGTCTTCATAAGACCTGAATCCAGAAGTTTCTGGGCCAAAACGGCGGGAAAGGCCCGGAATAAATTCCCTCCGCCAAAATGCACCCATTGAGGGTCTGATTCGGAAATCCGGATCATCTCTTCCCTGTCAAAACGGGGCAGTATGAATCCTGCCTTTTCCCATGCGGCACTATTTTTTAGTTCGGAGGCATTCAGATACATGATGGTTAAAAATTCACTTTATGCTTCGACCTCAATAACCCCGTAGGGACGGATCGACATAACAAAGACTGCCCTTTTATCCCCCTTGTTCGGCATGGAACGGTTTATCCACTCTTCATACGCACAAACCGCTTCTTCGGGGAGGAATGTCTGTATAACGCCCGCAAAGCCGCCTCCATGAACACGGCAGGCAGCCCTGGGGCCCTGGGGCCCGGTATCAAGACCTCTCCTGCGGATGAAGATCTCCGTCAGGGCAAGGCCGATGGAAACACCTTGTTCGGTGGGGCGGCCGGACGGAACATAGATGTTCTGCAGCCATTTCCATGACGAATTCCCCGATTCGGTGATATGCTTAAGGAATAGGGGAAAATTGTTTGACTTGAGCGCGGCGATTTCCTCATCTACCCGGCTGTTTTCCCCTTCAAAGTGGAAGGCCCGCAGTACCGCCCTGTCGCCGCAGGCGGCGCGGATTTCGGGGAGTTTTTCGGCAATTTCTTCGGCGCTGATGCCCCGGAGTACCTCTTTGCCGAAAAACCGGGCCACCTGCTTCATCTCCGAAGGGATCGCGGAGTATTCATCGGAAAGATTGGCGTGGTTTCCCCCTGTGTTTACCAGTACGACACGGTACTTTTTTGTCGCGAAATCAAAGGGAATTTTCTCCACCACCGGGGAGGAGGGATCCTTAAAATCCATGGCAACAAGGCCGCCCTCCGCACAGGCCATCTGATCCAGGAGCCCCGACGCCTTGCCCCAATAGACATTCTCCGCAAACTGGCCCGTGGCGGCCATCTTCTCTATGGGAATCTTTCCGTCATTGTAGAGCCGGTTGAGAATGTACGCGATGATCATTTCAAAGGAGGCGGAGGAACTTACTCCCGATGCGGGGATCACATGGCTTGTGAAGGAAGCTGAAAAGCCGCCGGTTTTGAAACCGTTTTTTTTGAAGCCCGCGCAGATCCCCCGGATCAGCGCCCTGGAACCTTTCTGCGGCCCCGCATGATTCCCGTCCCCCAACTCCGAGAGATCCACTTCGTAATCCTCGTTATAGGTAGAATCGTTGATATGAATTTTGTTGTCGCCAGAAGGGGCTGCCGCTCCTATGCAGTCAAGCTGAATGCTGGCCGCAAGAACCTTGCCGTGGTTGTGATCCGTGTGGTTGCCGCCAATCTCGCTCCGGCCGGGGGAACTAAAGAGCCGCACTTCCTCCGGGCTGCCGAAACGTTTTGTAAAATCATCCAGAAGATCGCAATACCGTTTTTTCTGCGTCTCATAGACAGTAACGCTGTCACCGTAAAGTTCCCCAAAGAGCTTTTTGATTTTTTCGCTTTCCAGCATTTTCACTAATTCGGCAGCATTCATGGCATCCACCTCAATTCTTGTAGATTTCCCAGCTGGTTCTGATTAAAGTTTCCAGGTCTGAGTATTGGGCCTTCCAACCCAGGGTTTCCAGGGCATAGGCCGCGCCGGCAGTAAGTTTTGCCGGGTCGCCGGGCCTTCTCTCCGTGATCGTTACGGGGATGGGTTTTCCCGTTACCTTGTGCGCGCATTCTATTACTTCCAGCACCGAAGAACCGGTTTCGCTTCCCAGGTTGACAATAAGACTTTTTCCCCTGCCCGATATGTAATCCAGCGCGGCCGCGTGGGCGGCTGCCAAATCGGAAACATGGATATAGTCCCGGATGCAGGTGCCGTCGGGGGTAGGGTAGTCCTTCCCAAAAACCTGTACCTCCTTGCGGATTCCCGCGGCGGCTTCCATGATGATGGGGATAAGGTTCGCGGGGTTCAGTTCTTTTCCCTTGATGCGGCCTTTTACATCATAGCCTGCCGCGTTGAAATAACGGAGGCTGGCAAAATGTATACCTTTTAGTTTTCCGTACCATTCAAGAAAGAGTTCTATTTCCCGTTTGGTAAAACCATAGTAGTTCTCGGGCCTCGTGGGGTGTTTTTCGTCAATGGGAAGATACTCAGGCTCTCCATAGACGGCAGCGCTGGAAGAAAACACAAAATTTTTTATCCCGGTTTCACAGGCCGCATTGAGGATATTAACAGTACCATTGATGTTCCGCAGCGAATACTTTTCCGGGTTTATCATCGATTCCCCCGCGGCCTTGCATGCGGCCAACAGTATCAGTGCGTCGTAACCTTCTTTCATGGCTCTGACCAATTGGGTATAGTCCATGATATCCCCATGAACAAAGAGCGCCTCGGGGAAAAGGTTTTCCCGCAGCCCGGAAGAAAGGTTATCGAATACCGTTACCTTGTGCCCTCTGTCCAGAAACTCCCGTGTAACATGGCTCCCTATATAGCCCGCTCCGCCTATCGCTAAAATTTTCACCTCACACTCCTTATTTATGCCGCATCAACTCCAGAGTTTTTCAGGATACACACCTGCCGCGGTAAGTTCCTCAATGCGTTTCCGGGCTGTTTCCCGGTCTTCCCTGTAGGTGACGCCGAACCACTCGCTGTCCGCCTCAAGGCTTTTTATGTTCAGTTTTCCTGTCTTTACAAGCCAGTCCGCCCAGAGAGGAACATAACATTCGCTTTTCAGTTCCCCGCCTTCACGTTTCAGGAAATCTTCAAAATAGGAATGAAGGTTGGGGAAGACCGAAGCGGGGAAACCCCAGAAGTTCATGGAGGCCGGAGCGTCCGGAGCAAGGGGCCGTTTCTTCCCGTCATTCTCCGTATTGAAGATCTGCCCGTCCTGTTTTTCGATTAGTTTGAGTTCTTCAACCTGCTCAAGGCGGCCGTTCTTTATCACGCAGATTCCCCTGGTAACAGTACCGCGCGGACTCAGCGTCTGTTCCAGCCTGAAGGGAACAATGGCTCCTTCCTCTGGGGAGGCCTTGAGGAATTTTCCCAATACCGCATAGGCCTCCCGGCCGTAAAAGTCATCGGCATTCACCACGGCAAAAGGCGCGTCTATGCACTTTTCCGCGCAGAGCAGGGCATGAGCCGTTCCCCATGGTTTACCGCGGCCGTTCTTTTTCGCTTCGGCAAGAATCTCCGTGGGAATAAGACTGTCCAATTCCTGAAAAGCCAGGGCAAAATCGACCTTTCCTTCCATCCGGGAAAGCACCACTTCCCTGAAATCCGCCTCTATGTCATGACGGATAATGAACACTACTTTGGCGAAACCTGAACGGAGGGCATCATACACCGAATAGTCCAGGAGCACTTCTCCCGCACTGCCAATCCGGTCAATCTGTTTGAGTCCGCCATAGCGGCTCCCCATCCCGGCTGCCATTACCACCAGAACCGGTTCTTTCATTCCTGATCTCCTTGTCTCTCGCGGCCCGGAGGACGCGTTATATCTTTCTATAATGGACTAAATACCATCATATTGCAAATACATACCGCAATTTCGGTGGCCCTTTTCAGCAGGAACCACGGTAGTTTATTCTTGCGGGAAGCCGGAAAGCCTCGTAGGGCAGATCCCTTTCCCGGAAACGTGCGAGCAGCCTTTCGGCGGCCAGCGCCCCCATGCTTTCCCCCGGCTGTACTACCGATGTAAGCGGAGGACTCATCATGGACATCCACAGGTCATCGTCAAAGGTAATCAGAGCCAGATCCTCCGGCATGCGGAGCCCCGCGTCATTCACGCGGCTTACCGCGCCGACAGCGGCAAAACTGTTGCCGCAGATGAGGGCTTCTATATTTTTTTCCAGAAGTTCTCCGGTGATCCGGTAGGCCTCTCCGTGCCGGAGGGAGGCTCTGGTATAGCTGGCGCCGGGAACCGCCCGTACCAGCGAAGGATCAAGATACAGCCCCGCCGTTTTGAAAGCCTCTTCAAAACCTTCAATCCGTTCCCGTATTGTAGGGTCTATGCTTTCTTCCCCGTAATGGTAGGTAACAAAGGCGATCTTTTTATGTCCTTTTTTGATCAGACTCTCCGCAGCCTCAAAACCGGCCTTCCTGTTATCCAGAAGAACACAGTCCGCTTCATGGTTTTCGGGCCGTCGATCCACAAAAACAAGGGGGAAATTTTCGCCCAGCATGTCCTTGAGAAAGTCGTAACCCGTAATGGTCGGCGCAATGATGATGCCGTCCACACCCCGGCAGAGCAGGGATTCGATATTCTGTATCTCCCTCTGTTTTGAATCCTTGGAATCCATGATAAAAAGCTGGTAGCCGGGGGAAAGCTCCGTTCCGTCCAGGGTTTTCTCGATTCCCGCGGCCATATCGGTATAGAAGAAGCAGTCGAGGTTTGAGACCACATAGCCTATCAGCCGGGATTCCCCGGAACGGAGATTGCGGGCAACGGGATTGGCCCGGTACCTGAGTTCCCTGACAGCCTTTTCCACCCGTGTAATAGTCTCGCCTGAAACAAAACGTGTTTTGTTGAGTACATGGGACACCGTTGCAATGGAAACCCCCGCGGCGGCGGCTACATCCTTTACCGTGGGCAGCCTGCGCAAGGAAGTTTGCTGCAGTTGAATCCCTTGCGCGGCATCCAAAGAGTCTTCGGCAGCTTGTGCGGGCGTCCTTTTTCCCGGTTCCATGGATTTCAGGATAGCACACCGGGAAAGTATTTTCTATTCCTTTACCGCTCCCAGCATGATGCCGGAAATAAAGTAGCGCTGCAAAAAGGGGTACACCACGAGCATCGGTATCATGGCGATAAAAACCTTTGCCGCGTTAAGGGATTTATTGGAGAGCTTGAAGAGATTCTCTATCATGTCCTTGGACAGGGTTGAAGCCTGAATGTTGACCACCAACTGCTGTATATAGGTCTGGAGGGGATAGCGGCTTTCGTTGGTGGTGAGTACCAGTCCCTGAAAGAATTCGTTCCAGTGATACACGCCGGTAAAAAGCACAATCGTCGCAATGACCGGAATTGAACAGGGCACCACCACCATAAAGAGGATCTTCCATGGCCCGGCGCCGTCCACAACTGCGGCTTCTTCAAGATCCTTCGGGATCGCCCGGAAAAAATTTACCATCAGAATCAGATTGAAAACAGGAAGACTGCCGCCCAGCACAAGCGCCCAAATCGAATCAATAAGGCCGTAGTTTTTTACCGTGATGTACCAGGGAATCGTACCGCCGTTAAAGAGCATGCAGAAAATGACGACCCACATCATGACACCCCTGGGCCTGAAATCCCGTTTGTGTTTTGAAAGGGGATAGGCCATGGTAACAAGGGCGGCGATGGTTGCCGCGGTTCCCAGAGCCGTTCTTTGAATTGAAATCCAGAAGGAATTGAAAAACATGATGTCTTTCATAATTTCCCTGTAGGAGATAAGCGTAAATCCTATGGGATAGAATGTTACAAGTCCTGAGTTTGCGGCGGACTTGTCGGAAATGGAAAGGCATAGGGCATACCAGAGAGGATAGAGGCAGGAAAAACCAAGCAGGCCCATTACAGCGATATTTACAACATTGAATATGCGTTCACCCGCGGATCTGGTTTGAATCATACGCCCCCCAGCCTAAAAAACCTTGTAATCGGCAAACTTATAGGCCATAAGCCAGGAACTCACAATAAGCACAAAACTTACCACGGACTTCAAAAGTCCGGCCGCGGTAGCAAGGGAAAATTGAAGATTGATCAGCCCCATGCGGTATACCCATGTATCAATAATGTCGCCCGAGGAATACACCATGGGATTGTAGAGATTGTAGATCTGATCGAAACCGGCGTTGAGTACATTGCCCAGTCCCAGGACGCCGAGTACGACAATGGTACTGCTGATCCCCGGCAGGGTAACATGCCAGGTGGAACGCAGCCTTCCCGCGCCGTCGATTGCGGCGGCCTCATAGAGATTGGGATTTATTCCGGTAAGGGCGGCAAGGAAAATGACGGCGTTGTAACCGAACTCTTTCCATACCTCCGTGCCGATTACAAGATGACGGAATATGGACGCATCGGTCATCCAGACCTTTGGTTCGGCGCCGAACAGGGCGGTTATGGTGTTTATCACCCCGCGGTAACCAAATATATTCAACACCACGCTTGCCAGAATTACCCAGGAAATAAAATGAGGAAGGTAGACGATGGTCTGAATAAATTTTTTATACGCGTGAATACGTACCTCGTTAAGGAGGAGGGCAAAGGCCAGGGGGAAGAGCAGGTTGAGAATCATCTTTCCCACCGCAATGATCAGTGTATTGACGATAACCTGCTTTGAATCCCCCAGCATGAAAAGGTATTCAAAATTTGCGAAACCTGTCCACCGGGATCTGAAAAAACCAAGACTCGGGTTAAAGTCCTGAAAAGCCATCACGATCCCGTACATGGGAACGATGCTGAACAGGAAGAGCCATAGAAAACCCGGCAGGGTCATGAGTCCGTAATGGAACTGAAGCGCCGTCCTCCTTTTCATCAGCCGCCGTCCTCCTTATTTAAGGAGACTATTTCTTCAGGAACTGGACCGCAAGATCATCCAGAATACCCTGGCCTCCCTGCGCCTTCCAGTCCGAAACGAATTTATCAAAACTGCCGATATCGGCCTGCCCGGTGATAATCTTCATCATCACTTCGGATTCCATCTTCCAGAGATTGGGCCAGCGCTGTTCCAGCAGATCCGTCATGCTGTAGGTAACGCTGTACACTTCCTTGTCGAGCTTCCCGCTCGCATAGGGCCGGTCGCCTACCATGATGGCATAGGATCGGTTAAAGTCACCGGCGTTGGCCATGCTGAAATCCCCGACATTCAGATCCCTGTTGGGGGAGTAACCGGGGATGACGTTCCTGATCAGTTGGGCGTCATGGTACATGAGCTTGTAGATGGACATGGGGTTGTTGTAGTCCTCAGGCTTTGTCTCTCCCTTGAGAACTTTGGTCAATTCGTTGTACTCATATTCGCACTCGTCCGCGGCTGCGGCAACGGTTCGCAGGGGGTACCAGCCGATGGCAACAGAAGTGTCAAAGGTCGCTTCATCCCGAACCAGGGCGTTATACATGATGATGATCGCCGCGGCCACATCGGGGGAAGCCTTCTTGCTGATAAGGCAGGCTTCCGTGCCGGGAGCCTTCATGTGGGCATTCCATTTGCCATTGCCGGAATACACAGGATAGGCCTGCCAGTTTGCCTTGGGATCGTTCTTGAAGGAATCGCCGTTCCCGTAACCCAGAGCCCACCAGGGGCCAAAACGCATACCGGCCTGGTTTGCGTTTACAGGCTCGCCGGAATTGTCGCGGCTGCCCAGTTCGGGATCGAGAAGCCCATCCTTGTACCACCGCGCAAGACGCTGGAGCGGTTCCTTCATTTTGGGATCGAGAGAACCGTAGGAAACCGTTCCGTTTCCGTTGTCCAGGAAGTAGCCGGGATAGGTATCATACGCGGCAAAAACCGGATCGAGACCGTTACCGAGGTTCGAAGACTCAATAAAGTTACAGTAGAGCTTCGTGTTCTTGTCCGGGCCGACAATCGGAATCGTTGCGTTTCCCGCGGGTTTCCTCTCCTTGAATACCCGCGCCGCGTTTTCTATGTCGTCAAGGGTTTTGGGAACGGGAAGGCCGTACTGATCCAGCCACTGTTTCTGGACATTGAGAATGTGCACACCGTCGGTGGTAACGGTGATGTTGGGGAGGGCGATCATCTTCCCGTTATAGGAGACCATCTCCATGGCGCGGCCCCTGGTCGATTCTATAATCCCCCTTACCTGGGAAGAAGCGTACTGCTGAAACAGATCGGTAATATCATAGAGCATGTCCGATTTGGCGGCCTTGAGCATATAGGTGTGGGATCGTACATTGAGGCCGTCGGGCAGGGTATTGCTGGCTATACAGAGGGACACTTTCTGATTGAAATCGTTCCCTTCCGCGGCCGACCAGTCAACAATGACATTGATATTGTAATTATCCCTCAGATAGCGGGTATACTGGTTGTTTTGCACAGTATCTCCCGGAGGAAGGGTAGTATCAATGGGGCTGACACTCATCCCGATATGGACATCCACCGGTTTGGTGAATTTGCTGAAGGCCAGAGCGTCCCCCGTAAGTCCCGGAGGCGATAATGTGGGGCTTCCTCCTCCTCCCGAGCTTTGCTGTCTACCACCCGCAAAAAGGGCGCCGCCTGCAATAAGCAGGACAAGAATACCGGCACATACTTTTCTCATAAAAATTCTCCTTCTTTAAAATTTAGTGGAAAAACCGGACCTGACCGGTTTTTCGGGAGCCTGTTTCGAAACAAGGTGAGGTTTTGGAACAAACCCGAATGTACCCTTCATTTTATCCTGAATTTGACAATAGTCAAGAAAAATAAGGGAGAAGAAATTTTTCTTGACATCCCGGTAAAACGCTGTTATCATTATAAAACGTTTACGTAAACGTTTTACCAACAGGAGGAAGACATGGCAAATCTTAATAATTCAACCGGAACAATGAAGGGAGTGGTGCTTCCCGGTAACAGCACCGTCGAATTCAGGGATTACCCCATTCCCGAGCCGGGGCACGGGCAGGTACTGGTACGGACAAAGAGTTCTACGATCTGCGGCAGCGATATCCGGGCTATCTACCGGGAACATGTAGGCAAGGGGCCCGAGGGGTATCAGGGGAAGATAGCGGGGCACGAGCCCTGCGGTCAGATTGAGAAGACCGGGCCCGGCTGCAGGCGTTTCAAGAAAGGCGACCGGGTGATCATATACCATATTTCAGGCTGCGGGGTCTGTCACGACTGCCGTATGGGGTACATGATCAGTTGTACCAGCGAGTACCGGGCGGCCTACGGCTGGCAGCGGGACGGCGGCATGGCTCCCTATATCCTGGCCGATGAAAAGGATCTGGTGTTCCTGCCCGATGAACTAAGTTACACCGATGGGGCCCAGGTAGCCTGTGGTTTCGGCACCGTGTATGAGGCTCTGGAGAAGATAGGTATCTCCGGTAATGATGCGGTCCTCGTTACAGGTCTGGGGCCTGTGGGGCTTGCAACGCTTATGCTGGCCCGGGCAATGGGCGCCCAGAAACTTATCGGCGTGGAAGTAAACGAAGAGAGGATCGGCCTGGCAAAGAAACTCGGCCTTGTGGATGAGGCCTTTGTTCCCGGCCCCGATACGGTGGAGAAGATCAAGGCTCTTACCGGGGGCAACGGTGTGGAAAAGGCGGTTGATGCCAGCGCCAACGACGGGGCCAGGGCTCTGGCCATACGGGCTGCCCGGCAGTGGGGGAAAATAGCCTTTGTGGGGGAGGGGAGCACGGTCAGCTTCAACCCCAGCCCGGATCTCATTCATCCGCAGAAAACGATTATCGGCTCCTGGGTAACCAGTATCTGGCGTATGGAAGACCTGGTGGAACGGCTTGTCCGCTGGAACATTCACCCGGAGATCCTCGTAACCCATCGTTTTCCCCTGGAAAAAGCCGGCGAAGCCTATTCACTCATGGCAAGCGGCAAATGCGGCAAGGTTGCTGTCTGTTTTGATGAGGAGCTAAAATAGAGCTTTTTTATAAGACCGCTCCGGTTTGAAAAAACTCCATTGACAACCCCTCAATTGACTTCCTATACTGAATACGCAGGGGTAAAGATACAGGATGCCGGAACAGCTTCAGCTCACATTTATAAAATTTGTCAAAGATTCCTATATTGTGGTTGAAGGCAAGCAAAATGCCGACCGTTTCTTCATCATCAGGCAGGGTAAAGTCCGGATCTCTAAAGAAATGGAAGTTGTAGAAGAGGAGGGGGGCAATATTCTGGGCCCCGGGGACTTCTTCGGCGTCATTTCCACCATGTCCAGCCACAACCACATCGAAACCGCCCGGGCGCTTACCGATGTGGTTCTTATATCGGTGCAAAAAGACCAGTATCCTCAGCTTATTCAGCGTAATACGCCTGTCGCGATGAAGATAATCCTCCAGTTCAGCAAGCGTTTACGCTTTCTTGATGAGGCTTTGACACGTTTAACCCTCAAGAATAACGCGGCGACCGATGCCTCCCATCTCTTTGCGGTGGGAGAATACTATGCCAGGCAGAGTCAGTACAATCAGGCCTACTATGCCTACCGTCAGTATATCAAATATAACCCCTCCGGCCCCCATGTGATGACTGCCAGGGAAAAGATGCAGAAGATTGCCCCTTATGCGGTCAAGACTTCCCAGCTTAACTTCCGCCCGGATGTTTTTAACAGGGTCTATCCTAAAGACTGTATGCTTTTCTGCGAAGGGGAGAGCGGGGAAGAACTCTATATCATTCAGAAAGGGGCTGTAAAACTTGCCAAGATTGTGAATAACAACGAAGTGCTTCTTGCGGTCCTTACGGCCGGAGATATTTTTGGCGAAATGGCCTTGCTGGAATCCAAGCCCAGGGCTGCCAGCGCGGTAGCCTACGAGGATTGCCAGGTGCTGGCGGTAAACCGGGCCAACTTTGAACGGATGATCAGTACCCAGCCCCAGATTATTGCCCGGCTTACCACGCTTCTTTCGGAACGGATCTGGCTTATCTATAAACAGTTGGCAAATACACTTCTTTCCGATCCCGAAGGACGCATGTGGGACGCGCTGCAGATGCAGCTTGAAAAGAACCGGTTCCCTTTTGAACAGAACCAGATCCATACCTTCGATTTCGGCCCCAAAGAACTGGTCAGCATGGTAGGGCTTCCCCAGGGGGAAGGGGCGCTGGTTCTCCGGAAGATGATGGAAGGCTCCAAGGTTCAGATAGTCCAGGACAAGATCCATGTATCCGATGTACGGGAGATCCTCAAACAGGTTGAATACTTCCGTAAGATGCAGCGTATCGAAAAATCCCGCCGCGATGGCATGTTGTGGAATTAACCGGGTTAGTGTGTTTCAAATTCAAAAAAGTATTAGGTATTCTCACAGGTGTGTTTCCGGCGGCTTATGCATGGAAAAGAGCGGAGCCATGCCGATAATTATATATAGAGCGGAGGATTGAGGGTGGAGGGTGAAGGGTGAAGGGTGTTTTGCTGGGTTTATTGATTTTTGCCGGTTTTGCCGGTTTTTGCCGGGCTCAGGAGGCTGTCCTTTCCCCGGAGAACGCGGCGGCCGCGGCAGAAGAAGCCGGAACGGAACTTGAATCCGGGGGAGGGCTTCCCCGCGAGTTTCATGGGATTGGGCTGGGGATGAATCTTACGGATCTCAAGGCTGTCCTTGAAAAGAACGGGCTCTTTGATTTCCGCGGGGACAGGGATGTGTCTTACCTGCCCTCCAAAACGGAAAACCTTGTGGAAACCACGGGCCGTTCTTTTGTGCGCCGGGCTTTTTTCCAACTCCGCGAAGACGCTCTCTTCATCATGGGCTATATGCTGAACACAGCCCTTGTCGATCACTATTCAATTTATACTACTTTTGTAAAAAAATACGGGGAGCCTGTTTCCCTGAATCCTCACGAGGCAGTCTGGGAAAACGAAGATACCCGCGTGTCCATTGAACGGCCTCTTACGGTCAAGTATATCGACAAGAAGATTTTTAACGGTATAATTGGAGAATCAAAACTTTCGGGAGTCGCGGAACTGGAACTCCGCCGGGAATTTCTGGATGACTTTTAGAAATGCCGTCTCTGTGCGGGCATCGCTTCTCCTTCTGTTTCTTCCCCTTTCATGCGGTGCCCTCTCTTCACAACTGAAGCTGGAAATAAAAAGGGCCGATCAAACAAGGGTACCTGTCTCTGCCGAAAAGGCCGAAACCGGTGCGGAACGCGCCAGGGGCCTCATGTACCGCCGTTCTCTGGATGACGGCAAAGGCATGCTCTTCATTTTTGAGGAGGACGAGATTCTCTCCTTCTGGATGAAGAATACCTTTATTCCCCTGTCCATAGCCTTTATTGCCTCCGACGGCAGGATCGTGGAGATCCATGACATGGAACCGGAAGACCTTTCCGCGATACGTTCCGGCTATCCCTGCCGTTATGCGCTGGAAGTTCCCCAGGGCTGGTTCCGCCGGGCGGGAATTGCTCCCGGCGATGTTGTCCTGTTTAATAAATAAAAGGAGGGGCCATTGTTTAGAGGTTTTTCTCAACGGGTACAACGTATCCTTGCTGTCAGCGCACAGGAAGAAGCGCGGCGTTTCAGTTCCTCCGAACTGTTTCCGGAACATATTATTGTCGCGATTCTGCGGGACAAGGTTGGAACCGCCTGTAAGGCTTTAAGTTTCCTCAAGGTAGATCTTGAAAAATTCAGGCAGGCTCTTGAACTGAGTATTCCCCGGATTGGTACAGTCCTGCTTTCCCCGGATGTGCCTCCCGCAAAGCGGACTAAACTGCTGCTGGATACCGCCGCGCGGGAAGCCCGCAATTCGGGGAATGAATATCTGGGAACCGAACATCTTCTCTATGCGGCAATTCAGGAAAACAATTCCCCGGCGCAGCTCTATCTGGGCCAGCATTCGGTGGATCTTAACATGCTCCGTCTTGTAATCCAGTCTCCGCATAACCGCAATCAACGGGCCGAATACGCGGGCGCCGAAGTATATCAGCCCTGGTATCTCAGGCAGGAAGGGGAGCATAAGGGTTCCTGGTCACGGGTAAAACCCGCTTCCTATCCGGTTCTTACCCCCACTCTGGATGAATTTTCACGGGATCTTACCGCCGCGGCCCGCGCGGGAAAGCTCGATCCGGTGGTAGGCAGAAAGAAGGAAATCGACCGGGCCCTGCGGATACTGGCCCGCCGGACAAAGAATAATCCCATCCTTGTGGGGGAACCGGGTGTAGGGAAGACCGCCATTGTAGAAGGCATTGCCCGGATTCTTGTTTCCGAAACAGCGGGAGAACTGCCTGCGGGCCGCCGTATCCTTGCCCTTGATATGGGCGCCATCGTGGCAGGCACCAAGTACCGCGGAGAATTTGAAGAGAGGATGAGGAAGATTATCCGGGAAATCGCCCAGGCGGGTAATGTTATCCTCTTCCTTGATGAGATCCATACGATTATTGGGGCAGGCAGCGCCGAAGGTACCATAGACGCTTCCAGCATGCTCAAGCCCGGCCTTTCACGGGGGGAGATTCACTGTATCGGCGCTACCACTCTGGCGGAGTACCGCAAGTATTTCGAAAAGGACGCGGCCCTGGAACGGCGTTTTCAGCCCATTCTCGTGGAAGAACCGGGACCGGAAGATACGCTGGAGATTCTCAAAGGTCTGCAGAAAAAGTACGAGGATCACCACCGGGTGCGCTATACCGACGATGCCCTTGCCGCCGCGGTAAACCTTGCCGCCCGTTACCTTCAGAACCGCTACATGCCCGACAAGGCTATCGACATGCTTGATGAGGCGGGCGCCATGCGGAAGCTGGAAAAGAGAAGCGATCCTCCGGACATTGCCGTCCTTACGGCGGAAATAGAGAGCATCACCGAGACAAAGGACAGGCTTGTCAGCTCCCAGGACTATGAGAAGGCGGCGGAACTGCGGGATAAGCTCCGGGAACTCCGGAACAGGCTGGAATCATTTCGCACAGCCTGGGAACGGGCCGGCAGTGAAGCTGCGGTCATGGTGGAAGAACCGGATATCCGGCGTGTGGTGGCGGAGGCTACGGGTATTCCCCTTGAACACATTGAAGAAGAACAGTCCCGGCGGCTTCTCAACATGGAAGAGGAACTGCACAGGAACCTTATCGGTCAGGATGAGGCGGTGAGTCGTATCGCGCAGGCGATACGGCGTTCGCGGGCAGGGATCTCTTCCCCAAAACGGCCTCTGGGATCTTTTATCTTTCTGGGGCCCACCGGAGTGGGCAAGACACTTCTTGCCAAGGAACTTGCCCGCTACCTTTTTGGTACGGAAGAAGCCCTGGTACGCATCGACATGGCAGACTTTATGGAGAAGCATAATGCTTCCCGGTTGGTGGGAGCGCCTCCCGGTTACATCGGTTATGAAGAGGGGGGAACCCTCACGGAACAGATCCGGCGTAACCCCTACCGGGTGATCCTCTTCGACGAGATTGAAAAAGCCCACCGTGATGTATTCAACCTGCTCCTTGCGGTGCTGGAAGAAGGCGAACTCAGGGACAACCTCAATCACCGTGTCAGCTTTAGGAATACCGTGATCATCATGACCAGTAACGCGGGGGTAAGGGAGATCTCCAGAGATTCCCGGCTCGGCTTTGGAGCGGCTTCCGGGCTCATGGATATAAAGGAGATAGAAGAGGCGGCCGTTTCGGAACTGAAGCGGCTCTTCAATCCTGAGTTCCTCAACAGAATTGATGATACGCTGGTTTTCCGGCCCCTCAGCCAAAAAGAAATCGGAGAGATCCTCAATCTTCAGCTTGCCGAACTGGAACAGAGGCTCTGTGATCAGGGTTACATCCTTAAAGTGCTGCCCCAGGCCCGAAAGTACCTTGTTGAAAAAGGCTGGGATCCCAAATTCGGCGGAAGACCCATGCGCCGCATGGTTCAGAAGGAACTGGAAGATCCCATCTCAAACCTGCTTCTGCAAAAGATCCGGCCTCAAGGTTCCGTGTTTGCTGCTTCCCTTCGAAGATCGAAGATACACATTGTCTGCGAAGAAAAACTCCTCCGCGGCGAAGTCGCAAGCGGCAAAAACCTGTAATAGACGAGGCTTTTCCCACACTTCAGTTTTTTGGGACAGATTCAGACTTGCCCGGAAACCAAATGAGGCTTTGGGACAGGCCATTTTCAAAATTCAGCCTTTCGGTTCTTTCTATATCACCGTTCCGGGGTACAGCACGGCGTTCTTGGGAATGACAATGATTCCGTCAACGATGTAGTAGTTTTCGTAATTGCCGTCATTCCGGTTTACGTTGTCCACCCCGATGCGGCAGCCTTCGCCGATGCGGGCATTCTTGTCAACAATGGCTCCCTTTACGATGGCGCCCCTGCCTATGCCTACGTTGGGCTGCATGCCTTCGGCATTCCTCTGTTTCTGGGCCTCCGATTCGTAGAAGTCCGCTCCCATGCAGACTACGCCGTTGAGACTGGCTCCCGATTCAATGATCGTTCTTACTCCGACAATGGAATTGGTGATGGCGGCGTTGGTAATGATACAGCCTTCCGCGGCGATGGACTGATTCATGTTGGAGAAGTTCATCTTTGAGGGAGGCAGGTTGCGCATGTGGGTGTAGATAGGGGCCTTTTCGTCGTAGACATCGAAGGCGGGACGGAGGCTGGTCAGTTCCAGATTCGCTTCGTAGAAATTTTTAATGGTTCCGATGTCTTCCCAGTAACCGTTAAAAATATACGCGTTTACCTTGAGTTTGTTGATCGCCTGGGGGATGATCTCCTTGCCGAAGTCGGTAAGCTCGTTGGCAAGGCACTCTTCCATGCTGGCCGCATTGAAAATATAGATCCCCATGGAGGCCAGGTAGCCGTCTTCCCCGGTGTTTTTCCCCTTCAATTCCTGAGGGATTTTATAATTTGAAATGTCTTTTACGGCTCCCGGTTTTTCCATAAATTCGGTGATCCGGTTGTGTTTATCCACCTTGAGGATACCCAGCTGGCTGGCATTTTCCCGGTTCACCATGGTACACGCGATGGTGATGGCAGCCCCTGAATCCTTGTGTTTCTGCAGCAGATCTTTCAGATCCATCCGGTAGAGCTGATCTCCGGAAAGGATAAGGTAGTATGAAGGGTTCTGGGTACGGAAATGGATGAAATTTTTGCGCACCGCGTCGGCGGTTCCCTCATACCAGCTCGAATGTTCAAAGGTCTGTTCGGCGGCCAGTATCTCTACGAAGCCGTCGGTAAAGTAGTCGAATACATAGGTCTGGGCAATGTGGAGATGAAGGGAAGCCGAATTGAACTGTGTAAGGATGTAGATCTGCTTGAGACTGGCGTTAATGCAGTTGGAAAGAGGAATATCTATCAACCTGAATTTACCGCCGAAAGGAACTGCAGGTTTGGCCCGCGCCTGGGTCAGGGGGAATAAGCGAGTGCCTTTTCCGCCGCCCAAAATAATGGATAACACTTCGGACATAAAACGCCTCCTCCTGGTTTCATCAAATTTTAGTAAACAGGGGCTTTTCAAAATCAGGCAATTTTGAAACTGCCCGGCTTTTGAATACAAACACCGTTAGTATAAGTCTAAGCGGCTTTTCTGTCGATAGTTATTTTGCCGGAATTATAGTATAGTGAGCCTGTGGACAATAGCGCCGCCCTCAAAGCCATACTGGAAAGTCCTGAATTTGTTCCCCATATCGTGGAAAACCGTCTTATTCAGGCTCAGGAAGGCCTCTATGTGCCTTTTCCGCCGGGGCTTGATCCGCGTATTGCCGGAAATTTACGGAAACGGGGCATAGAGAAGATCTACACTCACCAGGCGGAGGTGTGGGAAGCGGCGTATGCGGGGAAGCATGTAGTCGTGGTAACTCCCACCGCGTCGGGAAAGACGCTCTGCTACAACCTGCCTTCCCTCGAGGCCCTCCTTGAGGATGAAAAGGCCCGCTGTCTCTATCTTTTTCCCACCAAGGCCCTCTCCCAGGATCAGCAGTCTGAATTGAACGAAATTGTAGGCGGAGACCTCAATCTCAGGGTGGCTACCTACGATGGCGATACGCCTGATTCTCTGCGTATCTCCGCGCGGGACACAGGCCGCATCATCATCTCCAATCCCGATATGCTCCACGCGGGAATCCTTCCCAATCATCCCAGATGGATCAAATTTTTTTCCAGTCTGAAGTATGTGGTGATTGATGAGGCTCACGCGTACCGGGGGGTTCTGGGAAGCCATGTGGCCAATGTGATCCGCCGGCTCAAACGTATCGCCGCCTTCTACGGTTCCCGTCCGCAGTTTATCCTCTGTTCCGCCACCATCGCCAATCCGAAGGAACTTGCCGAGGCCCTCACCGGAGAAGAGGTGGAACTGGTTGACAATAACGGCGCTCCCCGCGGTGAAAAACGGGTAGTACTTTACAATCCGCCGCTGGTGGATGCCGTTCAGGGAATCCGCCGCTCCGTGGTCGGCGAAAGCCGGAGATGGATGCTTGCCCTGCTCAAGGGTGGAATCAAGACGATTCTCTTCGCCCATTCCAGGATACGTACAGAAGTTGCCGCTTCGTACGTAAACGAGGATCTGGAAAACATCTTTACCGATAACCGGAGAATCCGGGTGGAGGCCTACCGGGGAGGGCTTCTCCCCAACGAAAGGCGGGAAATTGAAAAAGGGCTGCGGGACGGCGGCATTCAGGGGGTGGTGAGCACCAATGCCCTGGAATTGGGTATCGACATCGGCGGACTGGACGCATCGGTGGTTGCCGGTTTTCCCGGTTCCTTCAACAGTTTCTGGCAGCAGTCCGGCCGTGCGGGCCGCCGGGGAGGAACTTCCGTATCCGTGTTCGTGGCCTCTTCCGCTCCCCTGGATCAGTTTATCATGGAAGACCCGGACTGGTTCTTCCGCAAGGCTGCCGAGGAAGGCCGTATAGATCCCGACAATCCCTATATTCTGACCGACCATGTCAAATGCGCCTGTTTTGAGTTGCCGTTTGATGATGATGATGAAGACGGAAATCCGGGAAAAAATGTCCGCTCTCCTGACATGCATGGCATGTCTAGCATGCCTGGTATGCCTAGGCCTTTTGGCGAAAGGGCCGCGGAAGTTCTCTCGTTTCTGGAGGAGGAGGGCATTGTCCGGCATACCGCCAATCGCTGGCACTGGGCCGACAGATCTTTCCCGGCGGAGGGCATAAGCCTGCGTTCGGCAACCGTGGACAATGTGGTAATTGTCGATGCCACCAAAGGCAGAAACACTGTCATCGGTGAAATGGACAGACCTAGCGCAAAGGAACTTATCTTTCCCAACGCGGTGTACATCCACCGGGGCAGGCAGTACCTGGTGGAGAGTCTCGACATTGCCAACAGAAAATGTATTGTCCGTGAGGCGGATGTAAACTACTTTACCGACGGTCTTGTTAAAACCGATATCAAGGTGCTGTCGGAAGACGAACAATTCGAATTTGGAATGCGGCGGGAGTCTCCTTCCGCCCTTCCCGAACACGCCGCCGCAACGGGTACTCTGGGAGATGTGCTTGTCCGTTCCCAGGTCGCAAAATTCAAGAAGATCCGCTTTCATACACACGAGAATATAGGCTACGGGGACATAGATCTCCCGGAAGAGGAGATGCAGACCCGCTCTCTTATTCTCTGCTTTGGGCCTGAAACCGGAGGGGGCGCCGCCCTTGCCTCCATGGATGAAAATGCCGCCGGGGCCGCTCTTTCCGGGGCGGGTACTCTCATAAAACATATCGCTCCGGTGTACCTTCTCTGCGATTCAAGGGATCTTGGCCTCGCGGAACGGGTGCGGGATCCCCATTTTGGAGTCCCCGCGCTTTACATCTACGACAAATACCCCGGCGGCACCGGTCTTTCGGAGGCGCTTTCCGGCAAGATCGAGTCCCTGTTCCGTTCCGCCCGGGAGGCTCTCTTCCGCTGTCCCTGTAAAACCGGCTGTCCTTCCTGCGTGGGGCCCGGCGGGAACAAGGCGGCGGCGACAGTATTCCTGCGGGCCCTGGCCGGGAAAAGCCGGGAATGAAGGAAGGACTGCTGCAACAGCGGCTCCGGCGGATCAGGCAAAGCGGCACAGGGGAGGGGAGGCCTTCTTCCCCCGTGTCCCGGCCCGGGAAACCGGAGTCCCGGGCCTCCGCTGAATTCGGCCCCGAATGGCGGGAGGCGGGCTTTCAAACCCTTACACGCAGCGTTACTGTCGATATCGTGGAAACCCTGCCGGAAGTTTTTCCGCCTGCCCTTCCCATCCTTATCCCGGATCTCTTCCGTCATCAAAGCTCAAAGGGAAGACTTCCCACGGCGGATGAATACTGTTTTTTCGATCTTGAAACCACAGGCCTTTCGGGAGGGGCCGGAACGGTAGCGTTTCTGGCGGCCATGGGAATGTTTACATCTTCTTTACAGCTGCGGGTGGATCAATTTCTTCTGCTGGATTATCCGGGGGAAACCGCTTTTCTTGAAAGAGTGCTTGAAACACTCGTTCCGGAGGACTCAAGTCCCACCATTGTTACCTATAACGGCAAAACCTTCGATGTGCCCCTCCTCAGGACGCGCTGTCTCATGAACGGGATACGGCCGCCGGAAATCTTCCAGGCGGATCTGCTCCACCCGGCGCGGAGACTGTGGAAAAACATACTACCCGGCTGTTCGCAGTCCCTCATAGAGACGGAGATCCTCGGCCTTGACAGGAGCGGCGACACCGGCGGCGCGGAGGCTCCAGATATATGGTTTGATTTTCTTAAAACCGGTAAAATTGAGAGGCTCATGGGTATCTGCGATCACAACATAAAGGATATCGCGGGCCTGGCCCGGCTTTTTACCGCTCTTGCGGATATTGCGGCAGATCCCCTTTCCGGCATGAAACGCTACCGTTTTGATCCTGAAGGCATTGCCCTTCGCTGGAGGAGATTTTTACGCATGCACAGGCCTTCCGCGCACAGCGAAAGCGGCTTTCGTGATTTTTACGAAACCGCGGAGAAACTGCTTTATGAGGCGGGAAGGAGAGGTTCCGGGAAGGCCTTACTGTATCTGGCAATGGATGCCGAGTGGAAAAACAGGGATTACGCACAGGCGCTTGAGTATACCGAAACACTTCTCGCAATGAGGGAACGTGCCGAAGATCCAAGCCCCGGTCTTGAGAAGAGACGGGAAAGGCTGCTCGGCAAACTGAAGAAATAGGCAATGCGTATACGAAATGCCTCTTTACTTACTTAGAACCGCGCGCCTTTGACGAAAGGTCAAACGCGACTGCCGCAAGGAGCACAAATCCTTTAATCGCCTGCTGCCAGTCGATGCTTACCCCCATCAGCGACATGCCGTTGTTCAGTACGCCGATAAAAAGGCCGCCGACCACGGCGCCGATAATCGTCCCGATACCACCGGATACCGCCGAACCGCCGACATAACAGGCGGCTATGGCGTCCATCTCGAAACTCTGACCGGCCTTGGGATTGGCGGCGTTAAGACGCGCAACGTAGACCATCGCGGCCACGGCGGCGAGAATAGCCATATTCGTATAAATCCAGAACATCACCCAGTTCGTCTTGATACCCGAAAGTTTTGCCGCCTTTATATTGCCGCCGAGCGCGTATATGTGCCGCCCCTGCACGGTTTTGGAAGCCATAAACTGGTAACCGACGATAAGAATACCCAGAACGATGAGTATATTCGGAAAACCGCGGTACAGCGCAAACACAAAGGTAAACGCCATCAGCACTACCGAAATACCGGCTACTTTGATAACCCAGATTCCGGCGGGAAGAGCGTCAAAACCGTAGCTCTTCTGTTTGTTGCGGGACCGTATCTCCGCTGCGATGATAAAGGCAACGACCGCAAGACCGATGACAATCGAAAACAGGTGAAGCGTCGAACCGCCGATGTTAAGGCCGCCGAAGGGATCGGGAATATAACCCGAGGCGATAAGCTGAAACTCCCGGGGGAAAGGCGCCTTGGTTTGTCCCTGCAGAATAACCTGCCCAATTCCGCGGAACATCAACATACCGGCCAGGGTGGCGATAAAGGGAGGTACGTGTACAAAGGCGATCCAGAAACCCTGCCACATGCCGATAAGCGCGCCCATTGCAAGGGCCGCCAGCATCGCCAAATAGGGGTTCAGGTGAAGATCCACCACAACCACGCCGAGTACCGCGCCCACAAGACAGACAATGGAACCGACCGAAAGATCGACGTTTCCGGTAAGCGTACAGAGCAGCATACCCACGGCAAGAATCAAAACGTAGCTGTTTTGCAGCACCAGGTTGGTCAGGTTTATCGGCTTAAAGAAAGTGCCTCCCGTAAGAAAGCCGAAGAAGACCATCGCCACCGCCAGGGCAATGACCATTCCGTACTGACGCATGTTTTTTCTCAAAAACACAAACAGATTATCCATATATTCTCCCTTTGTTCCCCGTTAATTTGACAGTATATGCCGCATGATTTCTTCCTGGGTCGTCGTCCTGCCGGGAAGTTCCGCCGTTATCCGGCCTTCGCTCATCACGTATATACGGTCGCTCATGCCGATAACCTCGGGCATTTCGCTGGAAATCAAAACACAGGCCATGCCCTGGGCGGCCAATTCATTGATAATCAGATATATTTCGTGCTTGGCGCCCACATCAATGCCGCGGGTCGGTTCGTCAAGGATCAGTATCTTCGGATCGGAAAAAAGCCATTTTGCCAGAACCAGTTTCTGCTGGTTTCCCCCGGAAAGATTACCCGCAAGCTGCAGAATACTGGGGGTTTTGGTATCGAGCCTTTTCCGGTATCCTTCCGCGGCAAGTATTTCCTCGTGTTCATTGATCACACTGCCCCTGGCGATTTTCTTCAGCTTCGCCATGGTGGTGTTTTCCTTCACTGTTTTAATAAGCACCAGCCCGAATTCCTTGCGGTCTTCGGTAACATAGGCAATGCCGTTTTCGATTGCCCTGGGGATCGTGTTGAGATCCGTCTCTTTTCCGTTGACAAAGGTTTTCCCGCTGATCCGGTCGCCGTAATATTTACCGAAAACGCTGGTGGCAAGTTCCGTGCGCCCCGCGCCCACCAGTCCGGCAAGGCCCACCACCTCGCCTGCGCGCACGGTGATGTTGATGTCGTCAAGTTTTTTTTGCTCGGGGTTTTCGGGATTGTACACCGTCCAGTTTTTAATTTCAAAAAAAATATCCCCGATTGTGTTGTTCCGCCTGGGGAAACGATCGGTAATCTCGCGCCCCACCATACCCTTTATGATCCGATCCTCGCTTATCGAGGCCCAGCCGGAGGCGTCCCGTTCCACTTCCAGGGTTTCGATGGTTTTGCCGTCCCGTAAAATAGTGATGCTGTCGGCAACGGCGGCGATCTCGTTCAATTTATGGGAAATGATTACCGAGGAAATATTGTGCTGATCCCGCAGTTCCCGCAGTATCTGCAGCAGGTGCCCGGAATCTTTTTCGTTCAGCGCCGATGTGGGTTCGTCAAGGATCAAAACCCGGGCGTTTTTAGCCAGGGCCTTGGCGATTTCCACCAACTGCTGCTTGCCGACGCCGAGTTTGTTCACCTGGGTATTGGGATTTTCGTCCAGACCCAGTTTTTTCATATATACCAGCGCGTCGTCGCGCGTTTTATCCCAGTTTATGATGTTGTACTTTGCCCGCTCGTCGCCGATAAACATATTTTCGGCAATGGAAAGATAGGGGCTTAAAGTCAGTTCCTGATGAATGATAACAATGCCGGCCTTTTCACTCTGTTTGATGCCGGTAAAGGAGCAGAGCTTTCCGTCAAATTCTATTTCTCCCGTATAGGTGCCGTAGGGGTACACGCCGGAAAGGATATTCATCAGCGTGGATTTGCCCGCTCCGTTTTCTCCTACCAGTGCGTGTATCTCCCGCCGCCTGACCTTGAGGTTAACATCGTCAAGAGCTTTTACCCCGGGAAACGTTTTGGTAATGTTTTTCATCTCAAGCAGCGCCGCTTGATCCATCCATTTCTCCTGTAAAATACATAAAGGCGGCCCCGGTTCAGAGGCCGCCTTTACAACTCATCCGGTTCAGCTATTAAAGGCCAAGTTTAAAGGCCGAGTTCCGCCCTGGTGTGGTAGCCGGTGTCGATAACGTCCTTCTGCACATTGTCCTTTGTAACAATGACGGAATCAAGCAGCAGGGACGGGACAACATAGGCCCTGCCGTTTACGGTAGCGCCGTTGGGATAGCTGCTGGTATCAAGGCCGGTGATTGTCTGACCATTCAGTATCTTGTCAACCAGTTCAACGGTGGCGGCTCCCAGGGAGCGGGTATCTTTGAGAACCGTGGCGTACTGGTCGCCCTGCATGATAGATTTAACCGAGGCGACGATACAGTCCTGTCCGCCGACAAGCGGGAGGGGCTTGCCTGCCGTGCTGCCGTAGCCCACGGCCTTGCATGCTTCCAGGCAGGAGAGGCTGATCGGATCATAGGGCGAAAGAATCCCGTCAAGAATGACATCCCCCGAATAGTAGCGGGAAAGCAGGTTCTCCATGCGCTTCTGGGCTTCCGCGGCGTCCCAGCGCAGGGTGCCGATAACGGTACGTTCAATCTGACCGGAAGGAACCCTCACAAGCCCCGAATCCATATAGGGCTTGAGCACGTCAATGGCGCCCTGGTAGAAACCGACGGAGTTGTTATCATCGGGAGAACCGGCAAAGAGTTCCAGGTTAATAGGCCTTTTGGGAGGATTGTCCAGCTTAAGGCCGTTCACCAGAATTTGGCCCATCTGTCGCCCAACCTTGTAGTTGTCAAAGGACACATAGTAATCCACATTGGGGGACTGCATCAAAAGCCGGTCATAGGAAATGACCGGAATTTTGGCCGCCCGGGCATTCTCAAGCTGGGTGCCCAGGGACGAACCGTCAATGGAAGCGATAACCAGCACTTTTACGCCGTTGGTGATCATATTATCGATCTGGTTAAGCTGGGTGGGAATGTCGTCGTCGGAGAACTGTAAATCCACCGCGTAGCCCAGTTTTTCGAGCCCTTCCTTAACGGCGTTCCCGTCCTTGTTCCAGCGTTCCTCCGACCTTGTAGGCATGACAACACCCACAAGCCCTTTACTGCTTGAAGCGGCCTGCCGTCCTCCGGCAAAAACCGAAGCCGCCACAACAAGCGTCAAAAGAAACAATAAAAACCTTTTCATAAAATCCTCCTGCAAATTGATGTGCAAAAGACTATTACTTTTCATGCTGAAAAGTACATGATTTTTCTTATGAATTTTTGTTTGAAATTTTACGATAAAGATGTATTCCGAAATAGAAATCCGCAAAAGGTACGTTTTATTACGATAAAAAGTTGGATTTATTACTGATTTTTGGGAAACTTCAGTGTGGAACAATCCCCGTTATCGCAGCATTTTTAAACCGGAAAGGAAGAAAAGCGGATTTGCTTCCCCCCGGGCCTTGAGCGTGCGGTAATCTTCTTTCAGCTCCGTATCGGCGCCGGAAAGGATCAATTGCTTACCCTGGCGAAGATACCAAAGGTAATGGCGGCCTTTAATGGGAATATTCTTCTCATAAAAAAGGGCGTCTTCAAGCTGCCTGTCAAGCTCCCCGGCCAATGTGTTATGATTGGCCGAACCGGTACGCCAAAAAAGACCGGCGTCTGTAATGTAAACTACAAGCCGCTTAAAGCCCAAGCCTTGCGCGTCATCATGCCTGAACCCGTCAAATAGAAGAGACTGCCCGGACAAAGAAAGATCGTAACCCTGATATCTGAGGCGGGATCTCAGTTTGACAATTTCCTCCCGGACCTTTTTCATGGCTTCCGGGTTCTTGAGCGATTTTTGAAGGCCGGACCTTATATTTCTCAGTTCATCATCATATCTTTCGAGTACCCCCGCCTGACTCAAAAACAGGTTTGTATCCGAAAGCAGCTTCCAGACATCGGTAAACTTCTCGGAAAAATACTCTCCAAGATTCCGTTTAATCACTTCTTCTTATTCCGGTGGCAATACGGCGTCTGTTTCTGTATTTTAATATAATGCTTTGTAAAACAATGAAGAAGCACAGCATAACGCCGGTGGTAATACCCTGCCACCACGGCCCTTTAAGACGCAGGGCGACCACAATGTTATTAATCGTTCCCTGCGCCAGTACGCCAAACGGAGTCCCGATAATATTACCGACGCCGCCTGTGAGTAATGTTCCGCCGATAATAGATGCCGCGATAGCCTTCATTTCCGCGCCTGTTGCCTGGGTAACGGACCCCGAACCGGTATGCATAAGATACACATACCCGCCTATTCCTGCCAACAGTCCGCAAAGCAGATAAGAGCGGAACTTTGTGAGTTTAACATTGATACCCAGCATTAACGCGCTTTGAAGGTTGCCTCCCACGGCGTAAAGATTGCGCCCAAACCTGGTCCATTTAAGGATACAAAAAACAATAACGACAATCAAAAGCGTGATTATAACACCGGGCTCTATCCGCGCGTCAATATAATTGCCGTTTCTGGCCTCGTACCCAAGCCCGGGAATTATTATCTCAATATCCCTTAACGCCTTAAACGCTTCATTTTGTACCGAACGCGGTTTAACCTCAACCATGGTCGTCGCACCCCTGGCAAAGAACATACCGGCAAGTGTAACGATAAAGGGCTGAATCTCCAGATAGGAGATGAGGAAGCCCTGAACCGCGCCGAACCCAAGCCCTATTGCAAGCGCCAGCAATAACGCGCCGAAAACACCCAGGCCTCTGTCGTCAATGCCGACCACACAGCTCATGCATACCAAAGCGGTTATACCGCCTACCGAAATATCTATGCCGCCGCCAACCATGACAACGCTCAGTCCGCAGGAAAGAATAATAAGCGCCGCGTTCTCGTTAAAGAGATTCAGGAACTGCTGAGGCCTTGTAAAGCCGCCCCCAAAGGCGAATATGGAAAGAGTGTACATGGCGGCAAAAATGCATATAGTTATGGCAAGCAGCAGGTTGCTGTCCGTAAGAGGTTCTCTTTTTCCCCTGCCGAAAAACGGCCCGGTTTTGCCGGGACGGGAGTGAACGCCGAACATATTATAGTTTCTCCTTCGTGACCGTGGCCGGCGCCGCATATTTACCCCACATACCGGCGAACTTATTTTTAACCACCGGCGAGCTTGCCACGACAATGATTATGATAACGATCGCCTTGAAGGCTTTAAGCGAATCCGAGCCGACTCCGGCGGCGTAGAGGGTTGTCATCAGAGCCTGAATGGTATACGCGCCTATTACGGAGCCGGTCATACTGAATTTGCCGCCGCCAAGCGCGTTTCCGCCGATGGCAACGGCTAAAATCGCATCCATCTCAATATCGGCGGCGATAGTCGTGTGGTTGATTGTGGCGTTTCTGCTGACCTTGATGAAGGCGGCAACCGCAACGCAAAGCCCCATTATGACATAAGCCAAAAATTTGATAAACACCGGGTTTAACCCGTTTAAACGCGCCGATTTTTCGTTTATTCCCACCGCCTGCGTGTAAAGACCGAGGTTGGTGAATTTTAACGCCAGCGCCATGACAATCATACAGGCTGCCGCGATAAAAACAGGCGTGGGAACGGGTACGCCGGGGATAAAATTGCCGAAATATTTGAATTGAGGCTCCGAGACAATGGGAAGGACGCCGCCGTTAATCCAATACGCTATGTACCGTCCGGCAGTGTACAGTATCAGCGTGGCAACCATCGGCTGGATTTTAAATATAGAAACCAAAGTACCGTTGAAGGCGCCGAAAATCATCGCTACTATACAGCCCGCCGCAAAGGCGGCAATCACGGGAGCCTGCATCAATTCCGGGGCAACATGCTCTCCGCAGAGAACCTTGAGCATAACTCCGCCCGCTATGGCGATACCGGCGCCGACGCTGATGTCCTGCCCGCCCGAGGCCGCCGTTACCAGCGTCATGCCCAGGGCCAGTATCGCAAGCTCGGAGGCGTTGTCGATAATGCTGATTAAATTTCCGGCCAAAACAGTATTTCCGGCGTTGTTTATGGTAGTGGCAAGGCGGAAGAAGGCGGGGTTTGTAATCAGGTTAAACAGGAATATCAAAAACAGACCCAAAAACGGAATAATCAAATTTGATTTTACAATAGAAACTGATTTTACAAGATCTTTAGCCGTTGAATAGGTATGTGTTTTTCCCTTAGGCATTTTCGGCCGCGCCTCCCGCGATGGTATGCATTATTTTATCCTGCGTCATATCGCCGCCTTTAAGTTCGCCGACAACATGACGGTCTCTCATAACGATAAGACGGGAACACGTGCGGAGCATTTCTTCTATCTCGGATGAAATGAACGTTACGCTCATACCCTCTTCGGCAAGGCGTAACACGAGTTTTTGTATTTCAACCTTGACGGCGATATCGATGCCGCGGGTCGGTTCGTCAAGGATAAGATACTTTGGATGCGTCAGCAGCCAGCGGGCGAGTATGACCTTTTGCTGATTGCCGCCGGAAAGAGATTTGACGGGCGTGTCCGCGGAGGCTGTTTTAATATTGAGGGCTTGTATATATTCATCGGCGAAGGCCTGGGCCCGGGTCTTTGTAAAGGGCCTGAAAAATCCTTTCATAACCTGTAAGGCAAGAATAATGTTATCCCGTACCGACAGGTCGGCTATGATACTGTCGTTTTTGCGATCTTCGGGCAGATAGCCTATCCCGTTTTTCATGGCGTCAATGGGCTTATTTATTTTAACCGTCTTGCCGTGTATCCTTACAACGCCGCCCGTAACCCTGTCGGCTCCGAAAATAGCGCGAATACTTTCACTGCGGCCTGAACCCAACAGTCCTGTAAACCCGTTGACCTCGCCTTTTCTGATTTGAAAGTTAAACGGCCTGACCCCGGCGGCGCTTGAAAGTCCGTCCGCCTCATATACGAGTTCGCCTTCGGAAGCTGCCGCCCCTGTTTCCTTGCGGTCTATTTTCGAAAGATCGCCGAGTTCTTTGCCCATCATTTTGGAAACAAGCTCAACACGGGGCAAATTTTTAATGTCGTATTCGCCGACAAGTTCCCCGTTGCGCAGAACCGTAATTTTGTCGCACACCTCGTATACCTGCTCAAGAAAATGCGTAACAAACACAATGCCGACACCGCGCTCTTTTAAGCCCCGCATCAGCGTGAATAGTTTCACGGCCTCATGGTCGTCAAGAGACGAAGTAGGCTCATCCAGTATGAGCGCCTTACAATCCATATCAACCGCACGGGCAATCGCGATCATCTGCTGCACGGCCAGCGAGCAGTTCGCGAGCTGCTGGATGGGCCTGGCGGGTATACCCAGATTATCAAGTATGTCTTTGGCTTTTTTTCTCATGGTGCCCCAGTTTACGAAGCTGTACTTTCCGCGCCCGATGAACATATTTTCGGCTACGGTTAAATTGGGACAAAGCGTAATCTCCTGATAAACCGGGCTTATGCCAAGTTCCTGGGCTTCCCGCGGCGATTTAATGTTTACCGCCTTGTCACTCCCGTCTATATAAATCTGTCCTGAATCCCTGGGGTAGACCCCGGTCAAAACCTTTATCAACGTTGACTTACCGGCCCCGTTCTCGCCCATGAGCGCGTGGATTTCACTCCGGCGAAGCGTGAAGTCTACATCCCGCAAGGCATGAACTCCCGGAAACGTTTTGCCTATGTTCCGCATGGCTACTACTGTTTTTTCCTGCATTACCCTGACCTTAAAAACAAATATTGAACGAAAAATGAAGTTTTGTATATTCTCCTTTACAGGCGGCAAAAAAAACGCGGTACGGGCGCAGGGGAAAATCCCGTGCCTCCGTACCGCGCCGTTTCAGATACTATTCACCAAGACCGTACTGGTCAACATCTGCCTGGGTGATTGTCCGTGCGTCAAAGCCTTTTTCCTCGGAGATAATTTTTTTCTGAGCGGGGGCTTTGCCGTTTCCGAGATCCTTGATCATACCGTCAACAACGGAGGCCTGGAAGGGGCTGCACTGGCCGTTATAGTTCCAGTTCTTGGCAAGCAGTTCCCTGAGAGCCCACTTGTTGCAGTCGAAACCCATAATGACGACATCTTTGCCGACGCCGTGAGTGATGCCGGCGGCGTCAAGAGCATCGACGGCGCCCCTGGCCATGTCATCGTTCTCGGCATAGATTACGTTGAAGGGTGTACCGGCATTGATAACCGACTGAACAATAGCCTTCGCTTCGTCGGCGCTCCAGTTGCCCGTCTGCTGAATGATCTTCTTCATGGCGCCTGAGTTAAATTCGGCGTCAAGAGCGGCGGTCCGGCCAATCTGGGCATCGGAACCCATGACGCCCTGAAGATGAATAACATTGTACGCGCCAAGCCCCTGGTTCTTCAGCCAGCTGACGGCGGTTATGCCCTCCTGGGCCATATCGGAAACTACGGCGGCTTCATAAAGGCTGCCCGGCGCGGAAACCATACGGTCGAACAGGAACACCTTGACGCCGGCCCTCTGGGCGGATCTCAAAGCGTCGTCCCAGCCGTCGGTAGCGGCGGCGGAGAGGAGAATGTAATCCACGCCGTTTGTAACGAACTGATTGAACGCGACCAGTTGTTCTTCAAAAACAATACTGTACGCGAACGAGGCGTCGTAGCCGTTGGCAGTCGTAAAGACGGCTTTGAAGTCTTTGTCGTTAGCCGTGCGGTAGCCGGACTCCGAAGGCGGGTTGTTAACGATGCCCACCGTGATCAGCCCTGACGAGGCGCCTGCGCCCGATGACTGCCGCCTGCCGCCGGCAAAGGCGGAGAACGCGGTTACGAGAACCAATAAAACGACAAGTAATTTTTTCATGGTATCCTCCTGGAAATGAATTAGATTGAGGACAGCATACCCGTAAAACCCGAAGGAGTACATGAAAATAATTATTGAATTCGGTTAAAGTTTTTCGGTGAAAAACGGTACACAGATCCATGCAGCGCCGCATATTTTGTTTTTTTACGGGAAAAGATGTGTTTTTTTACGATGACTCTTTATATCCGGTGGCCCCCTATTTTTTTCCGTTTCGGTATTCCCGGGGGGACAGCCCGGTGTTCTTCTTGAAGATAAAACTGAAATAGTGGGGATCGCTGAACCCCGTCTCAAAGGCAATGTCGGTGCTCTTCATTGCCGTGGTGGAAAGCAGGCGTTTTGCCCGTTCAATCCGTACCCTGGTAAGGTATTCGATAAAATTCTCCCCGGTCTCCTGGGCAAAAACCGCGCTCAGATGGTTGGGGCTTACGCCTACGTGTGCCGCCATGGAATGCAGGGAAATATCTTCCGCCGCGAAATTCCGGTCGATATATTCCCTGGCCTTCACGATCACCGACTGATAACGGCCTCCGGTGTGGGCATCCCGGTATTCGATAACCGCCTCAAGCAGGGACCGGATTTTTTCAGAAAAGATATCTTTGGAACGGGTAATTTCCAGCAGGGTCTTCTGATCCAGACTGAAAGGGGCGATGTCCTTAATATCCCCGTTCAGGGCTTCCACGATCTTCGAGGCCGCCACGATAATTTCTCCCAGGATAAAGTAGACCATCATGTGGTTGCCGGCAAAATCATTCCCCGCGCTTTTGGTATATTTCCGTATCAGCGAATCAAGGTCTTTTTTCGAGGCGTATTTAAGGCGGGTAAAAAACATATCCCCGTCTATGTCCAAAAGTCGTGAAGGATCAAAGCCTTCCGAAGGAAGGCCGCCGTCTTCTTCCGCCGGGAAGCCGCCGCCGGAATTGGCGATTTTCAGCAGCGTATCGGCGGAAGACCGTATCTGCGCCTTGAGATTCTCGATATTAAGCAGGTTCCCCTTTTCCGCGTCAATGCGTTTGGCGATCCTGTCCAGCGTTTTGATCATATCCTGGGCGGAAACCGGCTTTAAAAGGTATTCCTCCACGCCTACCAGGATCGCTTCCCTGGCGTATTCAAATTCGTCGTGGCCGGAAAGAATAATGACCTTTATCCAGGGAAGCTCGTTCTTGACAATGCGGGAAAGGGCAAGCCCGTCCATAAAGGGCATGCGTATATCCGTTACAAGGATGTCGGGCTTTATATCCCGGATCATCGGAAGGGCAATTTCCCCGTCGGGCGCTTCCCCCGCCAGGGTATAGGGAGTCTTTTCCCAGGGGATACTGTTCCGTATTCCCTCGCGGACGACGATTTCATCTTCTACCAGAAAAACCTTGTACACTTCAGCCCCCGGGTATCAGCAGCGTTACTTTTGTACCTTCCTGGTACACGCTTTTTATGTCAATCAGGCCGGTCCTGTTGTAATATAATTCCAGCCTCCGGCTGACATTGTAAAGCCCGAATGCGCGGGGTTCGGTTTCGGAGGAACAGTTTATCCGCCCTTTTACTCCGGCAAGCTGTTCTTCGGTCATGCCTATACCGTTGTCTTCCACGCTGAAACGGAGGAAACCGCCTTCCCGCCAGCCCCGCGCGGCAATCATGCCCCTGCCCCGTTTGTTTTTTATGCCGTGGTACAGGGCATTTTCCACCAGGGGCTGGAGGAGCAGCTTGAGCATGATCTTTTCTTCCATTTCTTTTTCATATTCGATTGTATAGTCAAGAATATCGCGGTAGCGTATTTTTTGTATCGTAAGGTAGCTTTCTATGTGCTTGAATTCATCCTGTACCCGCACCCACTCGTTTCCCTGGTTAAGGGATATTCTGAAAAAATCGGAAAAAGCGCGGGTTATCAGGATAACCTGTTCGTTCCGGCGGCTTTCGGCAAGCCACACTATCGAGTCGAGGGTGTTATACAGAAAGTGCGGCGTTATCTGGGCCTGTAAAGCCTTCATCTCAGACTTTTGCCGGTTCCGTTGTTCGCGGGTATTTTCGGCGATGAGGGTTTTGATTTTATCCGCCATGATGTTGAGGTCTGTCGCGAGGGTTTCCAGTTCCCGGACATGGGGAATCCCGGCGCGGGCGTCCAGGTTGCCTTCGGCGATGGAACCGGAAAGGGAAACGAGGGAACTTATGGACGAATCGACGCTCTTTGTCACGGAAACCTGCACGAATACGGAAAACAGCATGACCGCGATGACGATGACAAATTCGGCAATGCCGATAATAATGGTCCTGGTCTTGATGCGCTGATTCTCGATTGCGGCGGATTCATTTTCGCGGACAATAAAATCCTGTAAAAGCTCCGAGACCAGCGTTGACACCCCGCGTATCTCGTCCAGCATACGCTCGTTTTCTATGACAGGGTAGCTCTGTTCCATCTGGCTGCCCAGCCGGGAGACATAATGGGTAAGGGTCTTGACGGCGCGGGCGGCAACCTCCAGGAGCCGGCGGTTTTGCGTATCGCCGGTGGTACGCATAATGTCCTCAATCCGATAATTGATGTCGCTGATAATATGGTACTGGCGGCCTTCGGCGAAGGATTTGTTTCCGGCGACAATATCCCATAATTCGCTGGTAATTTCGGTCTTTACTATACGGTTCAGGCTGTTTGCCTTGTCAACATTGGTAATAAGCCGGTCATAGCTCATCGTATTGAACAGGGCCGCCACAAAGCTCACCACAATGGGAACCAGCAGCAGGACGGTAATAACGATGTGGGATGTTTTTATGGTCCTTATGATGCTGGCGCTGATAACGGACGACTTGATCCATCCCGGCAGCTTTATGAAGCGGCGCATCAGTATCCCCGGGGCGGAAGGCCGGAAAGATCATCCCACTCGGTAAATACGGTTTCGTCCATATAGGTAACAGGGGGAATCGTTTCCCCCCGGGCAAGCCGGGCGGCAAGGCGGACGATATCCGGCCCCTGCCTGGGGTTACATTCCACCACGCAGTTGACTTCTCCCGCCCGCAGGGCTTCTATGGCAGCCTGCTCGGCGTCTGTGGTAACAATAATGATATCCGTGCCGGGCCTTATGCCGCGTTCTTTCATGGCGTCGATTGCCCCAAGGGTCATGCTGTCGTTATGCGAAAAGATCACGTCAAAATCCCTTGTTTCGTCCAGTATGTTCCGCATGAGTTCGTAACCTTTGGAACGCAGAAAATCGCCTGACGCGCTGTAAATGATCTCGAATTCTGGAAACTTGTCGATTACTTCCCGGAAGCCTTCGGCGCGGCTAATCTCCGGTGAAGAGCCCGTGGTTCCCCGCAGCTCTATGATCCTGACCGGACCCGCCGTGTCCGCCGCTGGCCGCCCGGTTTCATCCCCGGCGAATTTTTTTATGAGATACTCCGCGGCGCTTCTCCCCTGACGCACCATGTCCGTGCCAAGGTATCCTGAGTAAAGGCTTTCGTCATCAAGGTTGATTTCCCTGTCGCAGAGCAGCACGGGGATTCCGGCATCCCTGGCCTCTTCCAATACATTTTCCCAGCCGTCCAATACGATGGGGACAAAGGCTATCACATCGACCTGATAAGCTATGAAGGACCTGATCGCCTTTATCTGGTTCTCCTGTTTCTGTTCGGCGTTGTAATAAAAAAGCTGTATCCCCGCCTCAGCGGCGGCTTCCTGTACGGAGCGGGTATTGCAGACCCTCCACGCGCTTTCCGCCCCAATCTGGGAAAAACCCACAACAATACTGCTGCCGCTTTCCGGCTGGACTTGAGTCTTCCGGCAGGCGGAAAAGAGACATGAGAGAAGCAGAACGATAACCGGCGCACATGAACGCTTCATGGGGGCAGTATAGCACGCTTCAACGGTTTTTGGAAGTTTGCGCACGGGAAGATCGCGGCTATTTCCGATTGAGCTGCCGCTACCGCTTATTTTTCTTCCCGCGTCCCTGTCGCAAGTTCCCAATCATAGTACAGGGAACGGTATTCAAAAATCGCGCTTTGTAAGCCAAGTTGGGCTTCACCCAGTCTGTTAACCGCCTCCGCGACGGTTAATTGTGTTGTAAGGCCGTTGGCGTAAGCCGATTGGGAGAGGGCAGCTGCCCGCCGCGCCGTTTCCTCAATAAGCCGGGCCGATTCTATCCGCTGTGCCGCCTCATCGAGCCGTAAGCGTAATTCAAGAAGCGTGCTTTCTATTCTGTTTTGGCTTTGCGACAGGGCGATACCGGTTTTTTCCTGTCCGATTCTTGCGGCGTTTATACGGGACAAGCGGTAGCCCCCGGCAAACAAGGGAATAGTGACGTTGAGGCTCAGCCTTGACGAATTGAAATCATAATCCCCTGTAAGGGAAGATCCGTTACCCATACCGCCCAGGGCATAGGAAAAAGACGAGGAAACGGTAGGCAGGAACGATGTAAGGGCGGCCCTCCGTTCGATGTCTGCGAGTTCCCGGGAAAGAACGAGGGAACGGTAATCCGGCCTTCCGGCAAGTACCTGTTCCAAAGCGGGAGATTCCGGTACTTCGGGTAACGCGCCGAATTCCCCGGTAAGCGTAACGGTCTGCGTCAGAGGGATACCCGCAAGATTACGAAAGGCGATTAAGGCCAATTCGGCGTTTTTCCGCGCTTCGGCAACCGCCGTAACTTTTTTTTTCCAGTCAACTTCGGCCAATAAAAGGTCAAGTTCCGTGGCGGTTCCGGCGCGGTATTTTCGTTCGGCGCTTTGACAGGTCTCCCGGCTGAATTGTTCCGAAGCCTCCATGATTTTAACAATGTCAAGGACAAGCCGGGTCTGGGCGTAGATTTTTTTGGCGGCGCAGCGAATAGTCTGCCGCACGGTCTCCAGGGATGATTCCCCTATTCTCTGTCCCTGGCGCGCGCGTTTGTAATTAGAGACGGCCCCGGCGTCAAACAGTGTTTGGTTTACGCCGATGTCAAGGGTCAATTCATTATCATAGTCGTAATCAACATCCTGATAGACAAGGGGGCCGCCGCCGGGCAGGGAGGCCACCGCCGTGGAGCGCATATCATCGGTAAAATTGCGGCTGTAGCCGCCTTGCAATCCAAGGCCCGGAAAAAAAGCCACCCTTGCCTGGCCGACGCTTGTTTTTGCCAACGCAAGTTCCTTTGCGGCAAGGGCAAGATAGGGGTTATTCTGTTCGACCTTTGCAAGATACGCGGCCAAATCGTATTCTTCGGCCCGGATGTTCGCGGAGATACCGCACATAAAAACAAAACTCAACAAAAACAGTTTGTGTATTGGTTTACCGTTTTTCATGGGCGGCCTCCTTTGTTTTTTGAACGGCTAAGTACAAACTCAAGACAGGGTATAAGCCAGAGGGTCATAATGGTAGACGAGACAATGCCGCCGGTAACGATAACCCCCATGGGCTGCCGCATTTCCGCCAGGGA
>JAISCR010000045.1 GCA_031265435.1 Treponema sp. | reverse complement strand
CGATGACCCGGTAAAATTTTCAGGAGATGATTATGATTAAATCAATTGTTGCCCATACCATCGAAACCACGGATTTGGATTATGCAATAGAAGAACTGAATACCCAGATAAACAACAAGGGTCCTCTTCTGCATAACACCATAGGTTTGATTTTTTGCAATTATGAATTTATTGAATCGGGGCTGGTCCGTGAACTTTGCACCCGTTTGCCGTTTACGGTACTTGGCTGTTCTACCCAGATACTTGCGGTACCGAATGCGGGGGAAGAACTCATGCTTTCCCTTATGATACTTACCAGTGATGATGTGGAATTCCATGCCGGCGTTTCCGAAGCCCTGGTAACGGAAGATGCCGGACCCCTGGAAAACCTTTACGGCGATCTTACCATGCGGGGCGCTTTTACGCCCTCCCTTATATTGGCGTTTCCGCCCATGCTCAGCGGAATGACGGGAAACGTTTCGGTAAGCATTCTGGACCGGATCTCCGGCGGTGTCCCCATATTCGGATCGGCAGCCATTGATATTACCACATCCCTGCGGAATCCCGTAACCATTTATGATGGTAATGTCTATTCGGACAGACTCGTTATGGTTCTGCTCAGGGGGAATGTGCAGCCCCGGTTTTTTGCCTATACCCTGCCCGGTGAGCCGCGGTTCAGCCGGAAATTTACCATCACCGAAGCAAAACGGAACCGGATTCTTGCGATAAACGGCAATCCTGCGGCGGAATTTCTGGAGCGGCTGGGGGTTATTAACAAGGGAGGCGTGGAAGTACTCTACGCCTTTCCCATCGTGGTAGATTACGAAGACGGAACTCCGCCCCAGGTATTTACCATATCCAGGGTTGATCCGGACGGTTCCCTGGTTTCCGGGCAGGATATTCCCCCCGGAGGAACGGTAACCATCGGAACCATCAGCGGGAACCTGGTGTTGGCCAGTACCCAGCATATTATCGAACAAATAAAAACAGTGCCGGAACCATCGGTCCTTTTTCTGGTATCCTGTTTCAGCCGGATTCTTACCCTCCAGGACTCGCTGGAAGAGGTTAATCTTGTTTTGAAGCAGCTCAGGGACTGGCCCACACCCTTTGTATTTTTCTCTTCCGGCGGGGAACTTTGTCCCATATCGGAGAAAGGGCAGGACAAACTCATCAATGCGTTTCATCAATTTACGATTATTGCCTGTGTTTTCTAGGGGAGTTGGCTATGGAACCAAAAGCAGACGATGCCGGAATACGGCTTCTTGAAACAAGACTCGGCTATCTTCTGGAGGAGAATCGAAGACTCGAACGGGAAAATCGTACACTAATCCGGCGTTACGAAGCAGCCCTCATGTCAATGAACCGGTCGAAGGCGTATATCCTTACCAAAGAAGGTATGCTTATGGCGCTGGAGGAGGAAAAGGTAAAAGAGATAACCCGGCACAAAGAAGAAGCGGAGGCCGCCAACCGGGCCAAATCATTTTTTCTCGCCTTCATGAGTCATGAAATCCGTACCCCCCTGAATGCCATTATCGGCTTTGCGGAAATTCTTTTGCAGCGCCGGCTGCCCCGGAGTATCAAAGAGGACATGGAGAAGATCTACTCCTCCGGCACCGTGCTGATGGGCCTTATCAACAATATTCTTGATTTTTCAAAAATCGAATCGGCAAGCATGGAATTGGTGCCGGTGGATTATATGGTTCCCAGTATGATCCACGACATTCTCCAGATGAACCTGATCCGCATCGGTAAAAAGCCCATCAGCCTGGAGCTTGAAATTGATGAAAGCCTGCCGGTAAAACTGCGGGGGGACGAGCTGCGGGTTAAACAGATACTGAACAATATCCTGTCCAACGCGATCAAATACACCCAGGAAGGGAAGGTAATTCTGCAGATCTCCTGGAAAGCAGAAGGTGAAAGTACCGCGGTCCTGACTTTTGTGGTAAAAGATACCGGACAGGGAATAAAGAAGGAAAATCAGGATAAACTTTTTTCTCCCTACACCCAGTTTAATGCCCGGACAAACCGGAATATCGAGGGAACCGGGCTGGGGCTTTCCATCACCAAGAATCTGATAGAACTTATGGACGGAACCATCTCTGTGGAAAGCGAGTACGGCAAGGGAACCGCTTTTATGGTTGTCATAAAGCAGCAGATTGTGGACAAGACCCCCAACGGCAGGGAAACGGTAGAAAATCTGAAGCGCTTCAAACTTTCCGGTATGCAGGGCGGCCGCAGAAAACTGATCCGCAAATACATGGGGGAAGCCCGGGTCCTGGTGGTAGATGATGTGGCCATGAATCTGGATGTGGTAAAAGGTCTGGCCCGTCCCTATGGTCTTACTATGGACGGGGTCAGGAGCGGGCCGGAGGCCATTAACCTGATCCGGGCAGGGACACCCCATTACGATCTGATCTTTATGGACCACATGATGCCCGGTATGGACGGCGTAGAGGCTTCCCGAATCATCCGAAGCCAGGATTCCGCCTATGCAAAGAAGATACCCATTATCGCCCTTACCGCAAATGTCATGGCCGGCGAGGTGAGCATGTTCCTGAACAACGGTATTGACGATTACCTGGCCAAGCCGATTGAGATACGCAAGCTGAATCAAATCCTTGAAAAATGGATACCGCCGGAAAAACAGACAAAGAAGCTGCCGCCGGCCGGCCATGCCGGAAAAGCATCCGCCGGGACTTTCAACATTCCCGGTGTAGATACCCGGAGGGGGCAGATCAATACCGGCGGAACCGTGAAGGGTTACCATGTGATCTTGGCGATATTCTGTACGGAAATGCGGGAAAATATTCCCCGGATACAGGAAGCGCTGGAAACCCGGGATTACCGGCTTTATACAACCCTGGTTCATGCCCTTAAAGGGGCTGCCCGCAGCATCGGCGCCGCAGAGGTGGGGAACCTGGCCGCCGAACTCGAAGATGCCGGGAGGAAGCAGAATCTTTCCCACCTGGAAGACAGGACGGGACCGCTGATTACCGGCCTGCAGGAGCTGATAGAGCAGATAACCAATAGTTTGAAGGCGGAACAACCCAACCTTGCGCTCAACCCGGGAGAATTTCATTATACGCCCAAGTTTGACGCTCTGAAGAATGCCCTTATCAACAACGATTACCTGACGGTAAACCAGGAATTAAAACGGTTAAACGATCTGTCCCTGGACAGGGCCGCCAGGGAACTGCTTGACGCCGTCGAAAAGGATATTCTGCTTTATGAGTACGAAAAAGCGGCGGCCCGCCTGGAGTAGACCGGCCTCTATTCTCCCGGATTTAACTTATGCCCTTGCTTTTCAGGTAAGCCCCTATCCTTGTATCCTGGGTTTTGATGTGGGCAACAAGCCAATCCCCCACCATTGTTTGTACATCGTTAAACAGATCATCCGAGGGGCCCTTCATGATAAGCCGAATCTGCAGCTCCCTTACCACCTTTTTAAGCCCCTCATGGAGCTTTTTGTGGTTTTCGTAATCGGGATATTGGTATTTCTTTTGAAGCTGTTCTTCTTCGTAAAAATGTTTGATCGTATAATCATTCAGAAAGTCCAGACTTTTTCTTAATTCCGAGTTAGGCTTTTTTTCCCGGCGGATATTTAAAAAATTATTCAGCGCATCAATGAGCTGCCGGTGCTGCTCGTCGATGATCTTGTTCCCCACCTCCAGACTTTTGTCCCAATTGTACATCGTGCCCTCCTGTTCCCGGGTTTACAGGGTTTAAAGGAATTAGCTCATACCGGCGAAGAGACTTGAACTCTTACATCCTCGCGGACAGCAGATTTTGAGTCTGCCGTGTCTACCATTCCACCACGCCGGCCGATCCCTGCCACGGGACAGGGTATCTGCCAGTATGACATAGTATGGGGAATCGTTACAAGTAGATGATCGCCGCCGTGGTAAGGACCTCTGCCCCCGAATCGGTCAGGAGGATGTCGTTCTCCAGGCGGCAGCCGCCGTGGATAGGATCGTAGAGGCCCGGTTCCAGCGTAAAGACCATGCCGGGGCAGAGGATCCAGGCGTTGTCTCCCCGGTTGCGGATGGCGGGGTTTTCGTGTTCTTCCAGACCGATGCCGTGGCCCAGGCCGTGGGGCATAACTTTTCTTGATTTACTGAAAAAGTACTCGTCCACCGCCTGGGCAATCTCCCGGGTTCCTGTCCCGTTATCGACAAGGCCAAGGGCCAGCTTATAGGCCTTTTCCGTCAGGGTAACGAGTTTTTCCTGGGCGGAACTGGGTTCCCGGACAAAGGTAAGGGTTACGTCGGTAGTATAACCGGCGTATTTAATGCCGAAGTCCAGAATAGAAAGCCCCTTGCC
>JAISCR010000036.1 GCA_031265435.1 Treponema sp. | reverse complement strand
TGATTATGAGGGAGATTCACTATTACCTTTTGACCGGCCCGGAGGGGGAGGATTTCAGGCTTTTGGGAACCGCGGAAAGCCCGAACAATCAGATTGCCCGCGCGGTGAGCTGGCTGCGGGAACATTACCGGGAACTGTTCAGCCTTGCGGAACTTGCCGCCCAGGTGGGTATGTCGCAGCCTTCTTTGTGCCGCCATTTTAGCCGGATTACGGGCACGAGTCCGCTTCAGTTTCAGAAGCGGCTGCGTTTGTATGAGGCCCAACGGTTGATGTTAACCGAAGATAAGAGCGCAGAAACGGCGGCATACGAGGTGGGCTATGACAGCCCTACGCAGTTTAACCGGGAATACAAGCGGCAATTCGGCGAACCGCCGCACCGGGATATTGAGCGGTTGCTTACCGCGGGGGTGGTTGCCGGGGATGAGATGGGGTCTGCTTAACCAAAGCTGGAAGTATAATGCCCGGCCTTCTTGTCTATCAATGAAATTTGATTCTTGGGATATACTCAGGGCGATAACATAAACTTTAAAAAATTTATCTAATCTTTCGTTCCGCCTTTCAAATTCTTCCTGTATATCAAAGTCATTTTCGTAACCTCTTGTCTGAATGTCTGCCAACAGCCCGGAACGTTAGGCGATAAAAGTCAGAAAAAAGCCCTGCGCCGTTTCCGGTACAGGGCTTGTGCTTAACGAAGCGGTTTTTTGCTTTTTACGTGTTGATCTGGATCAGACGCTTCTGGGCCTGCGCTTTTTTCTTTATGTTCAGGCCAAGAACACCGTTTTTGAAGCTTGCGGAAATGCCGGCGGAATCGGCATTCTCGGGAAGTTTGAAAGAGCGGGAAAAAGAAGCCGCCTGCCGTTCCCGGAGAAGGAAGATACCTTCCTTTTTGGCTTTCTTCTCATCATTCGCTTCCCCGGTGTTTTCTTCCTCCGGCTTGCTTTCGACGGTGAGCGTTCCGCCGTCCACGTTGATCTGAATGTCCTTCTCGTCATAACCGGGAAGATCCATCTCCAGGATGTAGCAATCATCCTTCTCCCGTATATCCATTGCGGGCAGGCGGGTAAAATTCTTTCCCGTCAGCGGGGTGTCCCCGAAGAAGGACTCCATGTAGCGATCAAAGTCGCTCAGGGCATTTGAAAGATTTAAAGGGCGATACATGCTTACAGCTTTCATACCATGTCTCCTCATTTGTGTCCGGTAGGGATACTGCGGATTGGAAGCTGCCCAACGAGCCGGCTTTCCCCCGGATCCTTTCGGCCTCCGGTTTCCCGTTCCCTAACAACATCTATAATTAAGCAATAACCATGCCAAGTATTCAAAAAATAATAGCAAAGAATGAAATTCACGTAATTCCTTATAATGCAAGGAGTTACAGAAGGCAAAATTTTACCGTTCGAAAGCAAAAAACTTACTTTTTGTGCTATAAGGTTCTTCATTCCATACGATTTTGTTTCAAAATGACACGGTAAGAAAATTTAGCTCATTTGACGTATCATTTTGACACATATATGATTCAACTCCGCAGATCTTGCATTATGGGCATTTTCAAGGCATATTAAAAATAATGACATTTGATCAGGAAGAAGCTCTTTACGATTTTCTCGATAAAACAAGCCAAGCCTTCAGTCTGGAAGATATTTTTAAGGAACTTCGCGGCATCGGGAATAAACGGAATTTCCGGCTAAAGGAGGAAATTGCCTTATACCTGGATTCCCGCAGGGCCGCGTTCAAAATCGACGAGGATCACTGGGCCTCCTGGAAGGGTTTTTTTGAGGGGATTCCTTTTGTAATCTCTCCCACCCGTTCCGAACTGCTCAACGGCATCCTTATACCCGGCCACCGCTGTATTCCCTTCGCCAATATGGATCTCTATCCTCATGAATACAGCTTCTTTTGGAAGGGGGAACCTGTCCCTTCTACCACTTCGGAGGGGCCGCCTGAGGATTTCTATCCGTTTTACTGCATCTTCGGCGAGGAGTACGCCCCCCAGTATGTGGCCCGCGACAATACCGAAAACGAAGAGGCTTACAATGCCGATCCCTTTGAGGAGCCGCCTGAAGTTTCCATTCGCACCCTGGATATGAGGAATATCTACCGGGAAAGCGCCTTTGTGCCGGGGGACAGGTTCATGGTCAAGACTCTCGACTGGAAACAGGGGCACTTTGAACTGGAAAAAACAGGCAAGGATCAGTGGAATGAGGCCGATCTTGAATCCTGGCGCCTCGCGGCGGAACGGGGTTTTTATGAATCTTTTGCCAAACTTGGCCCCGGCGCCACCACCTATGAGCAGATTGCCTATGCCTACTGGTACGGGGAAACACGTATGCGGGAACTTCCCGCATGGTCGCTGGAAGAATTTCTTTACGAAAAAACCGAACGGATTGATACGGCGGCCTATGGGATCGAAACCCGTTTCTGGTATGCCGGTAAGGAGATCCCCGACAGCAAGAGTCTCGACCTCAGCCAAATTCCTCCGGAAAGGACTCCCATAGAGGATCTCTTAATCAAGAAAAAGATACCCGTTTCCATGTATGCGCTCAATTCTTTTATCCGGGACGCCCTTTTCCGGGGGGAGGATGATATTAACCGCATCGTAGAACGTGTCATTCCCTCGATCATTCATCTGGAAGAGATGGAGTGGAATGCGATTGCCTTCTATGTTGTGGATGTGATAGAGGAACTCCGGGAAAGCTACTCCTGTTTTAAGGATCAGACCATGGGCGCTATTCGGCAGCGGGTTTGCGAGCTGCATAGCGCGGTTATTGAGTTGTCCGCCAAACTTAACACGGAAATCGGCGCCGAATGGCTGCCCAGGCATACCTTCATCATACTTTCTCAAATTCAGGCCCACGCGGCAGGGCTTCTGGAAGATCTGGATACCGATGAAGCGCCTCCCGAGCCGGAACTTGAAGCCATCGATAACTCCCTGGATAACATGATTGAAACCTATGAAGACATCAAAGAGATGATCGATGAAGATCTCGATGTCTTCAGACATAACAATTTCTCCCTGGTAAAGCCTGAATCGTCCCGGCACGGCGCTTGGAAAAGCGTTCAGATCAGCATCGGGGGGACTGAAGTGTGGCGCCGGGTGCTGGCTCCGGCAAGCCTCTGCCTGGAGGAGCTTCACCTGATTGTGCAGGCGGCGCTGAACTGGAAGAATACCCTTGGCTGGAGATGCGTCATCGAAAAGGGCGGCGGCATTCCCTTGCGCTTCATCGATAAGGATGTAAAAATTGAGGAGCTTATTGACGAAGGTTCTACCGAACTGTTCTTTGAATACGGTCTCAACTGGATCGTCAAGATAATTTTTTTCCCATACGATGCCGCAGCTTCCGACGGGAGCATCCTCTGCAAGGCCGGTGAATGGGCCGCTCCTCCCGAACAGATTGAAGGCCCGGTACGCTATAAAAAACTTCTCTATTCCCTGGAAAGCGGCAGCGAACAGGAACTGCGCCAGACCCGCAGTCTTCTGGGGGAAAATTTTGACCCTGAATTTTTTGATATTCCGGCCTGTAACCGCAGGCTTTCGGAACTTACGCTGAATCGGCAGCTCCGTCAGGATAGTTCAAAGTCCATAAAACTGGTATAATCGACAAAGATGATAGAAAAATATGAACATTCACAGAGAAACAGCCTCTCATACCTGGTAGAACAGGGGGGAATCCATTATGCGCTTCCCGGAGAAACCATAACGGAAGTTCTCTCCAATCTGCTGGATTGTATTCCCTCTCATCTTGTAGAACATAAAAAGCGCCTTATTGAGGCGATTCTGGAACGGGAAGCCCTGATGTCAACCGGTATAGGCAGGGGAATTGCCCTGCCTCATCCCCGCAATCCCCTGATTGACGATGAAGAAAAACGCTGCGTAGTCATCGCTTTTCTTAAAAACGGCATCAACTGGAAGGCGCCGGACGGAAAACCTGTCCATACGGTTATCCTTATCATATCCTCTTCGGCAAAGAACCACCTTCAGACGCTGTCGCACTTCAATTTTCTCTGTCAGGAGGAGAAGTTTTACTGGCTTTTGGAACGTCATGCCGCCCGGGAGGAGATCATTGCCGCCATCCGGGAGGCTGAATTAAAATGGCAGGAAATCTAAGGTTAAAATCTTTAACAGGAGTACAATGATGAATATTGCAGCGCTTGAAAAAATCGCCCTTTCGGTAAGGGCGCTTTCCATGGACGCCATTCAGAAGGCTAATTCGGGCCATCCCGGTCTCTGTCTGGGAGCCGCTGAACTGGGAGCCATCCTCTACGGAGAACTGCTCCGGCACGATCCTTCCGATCCTGCGTGGGCCGACCGGGATCGTTTTGTCCTCTCGGCAGGTCATGGTTCCATGTTCCTCTATTCCCTGCTCCATCTTTCGGGCTACAGGGACATGAGTCTGGATGAGATAAAAAATTTCCGGCAGGTGGGTTCACGGGCAGCGGGGCATCCTGAATACGGTCTTGCCGGGGGTATCGAGGCTACATCAGGCCCTCTGGGACAGGGTATTGCCATGGCGGTGGGCATGGCGGTGGCGGAAACCATGCTGGCCTCCCGCTTCAACACTCCTTCCCATACGCTTGTGAATCACCATACCTATGTCCTTGTCGGGGACGGCTGCCTTATGGAAGGTGTCTCCGCCGAAGCCTCTTCTTTTGCGGGCCACTACGGGCTGGGCAAGCTCATTGTCTTCTACGATTCCAACAAAATTACCATCGACGGCAGCACGGATATTGCCTTTACCGAAGATACGGCCAAACGCTACGAAGCCTACGGCTGGCAGGTGCTTTCGGGCTCCATGTATGACTTTGAGGAAATCGCAAAACTCGTGTCCCAGGCCAAGGCCGAAAGTAAAAAACCCAGCCTTATCATCCTCAAGTCCATTATCGGAAAGGGAGCCCCGACAAAGCAGAACACCGCCGACATTCACGGGTCTCCCCTGGGAGCGGAAGAGCTGGCCGCCGCCAAAAAGGGCCTGGGCATTGAAGGTGATTTTTATATCGCGCCCGAGGCTGTCGAATATTTTAAGACCAGGGCCGCCGAATTGAAGAAGATCCGCGAAAGCTGGAAGGCTGAATTTGAGGCATGGTCAAAGGAGAATCCCGAAAAACGGAAGGAATGGGATCAGTTCCATTCCGGCAAGGTTCTTCCCGCCCAGCTTCCCGCCTTTGCCCAGGGAGAGAAGATTGCAACCCGGACGGCGGGGAACAAAGCACTGCAGGCCGTGGCCGCAGCCAACCTCAACCTGGTGGGAGGATCCGCGGATCTTAAAGGCCCCAACGCGGTAGGCCTTCCCTCCGACGCGGGTACCTGGAGCGCGGCAAACCGCCGGGGCCGGTATATCCACTTCGGCATCCGGGAATTTTCCATGGCCGCCATTTCCAACGGCATTCAGCTTCACGGAGGACTCCGTTCATACTGCGCGACCTTTATGGTGTTCAGCGATTACCTGCGTCCCGCTCTGCGCCTCTCCGCGCTGATGAAACAGCCTGTAATCTATGTGTTTACCCACGACTCAATCTATGTAGGTGAAGACGGGCCTACCCATCAGCCTGTTGAACATCTGGCAAGCCTCCGGGTTATCCCCAACGTAAGGGTGCTGAGGCCTGCTGACCCCGAGGAAACCGCCTGCGCCTGGGTCATGGCCATGGATAACCATAGCGGCCCCAGTTGCCTGGCCTTGAGCCGGCAGAACCTCACGGTCTTCCCCAAAGATGACCCCGACTGGAAAAACACGATCCGTACCGGCGCTTATATTGTCAAAAAAGAGAGCGGGGGGCAGGCAGACCTTGTACTCATGGCTACAGGTTCCGAACTGGGCCTTGCCCTGGAAGCGGCGCAGCTTGCCCTGGCCAAAAAACCGGAACTCAAAATCCGGGTAGTGTCCGTGATCAGCCGGGAACTCTTTGAAAGTCAGCCTGCCGCCATCCGCGAAACGGTTGTGCCTCCCGGATGCAGGGTCATTGCCTGTGAAGCCGGGGTACACTCAGGCTGGGAACGCTGGGCCAGGCCGGAAGACATCTTCGCCATCGACCGCTTTGGCGAATCAGGCCCTGCCGCCAGGGCTGCCGAACATGTAGGCTTTACCGCGGAAAAACTGGCGGAACGCTGTCTGGCGGGGTAGGAAGAAAACCGTGTACCGTCTGTGCGGCGGTACGCGGAATAATTTTTTTGAGTTTCCGTATCGCGGCCTTCGTTTTGCCGATAAGAGCGGAAAAACTGAACACCTCGCAGCATACAGGTTTCTCTACTGCGGTCTGCTCACTCCCAGTTCCCGCAGTCCGTCCAGTTCTTTGCGGGCCTGTTGCTTTACCGTCGTGGGGAGATCGCGGAGGGTAAAGAGCTGCAGGAGCCTGATGCCGGCGGTACTCATGGGGGGGCCGGAAAAGCGGCTAAGGGCCGCGGTTGAGGAGACTGCCGCAATCAGGGTCTGGGGATCGCGGGCGGCATTATCGGGAGCGATAAGTACGTTGTAGGCCACGATGGCTTCTCCTGAAGGGTCTACTCCGATACGACCGATAGCTTCGCAGCAGGCCGCTTTTATCGAGGGTTCGGGATCACGGTTGATCAGGTTCACGAGGAAGGAAATTGTTTCGCGGGAACCCATATAAGAGAGGAGCCTGATAAGCCTGACCCGCTGGGGCGGCAATACAGGCGGTCTGACCGGGGAATATCCGGGGGTTCTGAGGAGCCCGGCGGTCATTTCCATGATGTAGCCTACATAGGCCGGCTCCATTTCGCCTACTTGTCCGGTTCTCGTTGCCTGAGAAATGGTTTCATACATATAGTTGACATTCTCTTCCGTGTATTTCTCGGGCGAACTGGCCCAGGGGGAAGGCGGCGGGGTTCCCAGACCGTATTTTCCCTCCGGCTCAGGGCCGTAGTAAAGCGAACGGGGCACATTACGTCCGCGGTTTTCAATTTTGAACGCGTTAAGCATGTTGGCCTGGAAGGGAGAATAGAGGATCCCTTCATCACTGAAGCCGGGAACTGCCGTGGCGCCTTTGAGATGAAGCATCCAGATCCGCCTGCCGTCATCGTTAAAGAGGGTAGCGCCGCCCCGGGAGAAAAAGAAAATTCCCCGTTCATCATAGGTCATGCTTGAATTTCCCGCATCAACGTTTCCCGTACCTTTTTCCGAAGGACGTTCATTGCTGTCGGCGCTCCAGAGCACTCTTCCATTGTCGCCTGCAATGAGCAGGACTCTGCCGTCCCGCAGGGCAACCGCGGCATCCTTGTCACGGCCTGCCGCCACAGCGGGAACCGCGGGGAGGGAAGGAAAAGAAACCCGGGAAAGTCTTGAAGAAGGGCCGGCTCCCATGTTCCGGCTGATCTTGTCCACTTTTCCATCGCTGTAAAAAAGCATGTAGGAATTCTGCTGATCTCTGGGAAGACTTTCGTCCTTGAGGGGCACAATGGCGGCAGGAAATCTATCGAGGCTGATTTTTTCTGCCGCGCTGAACTGGTTTATCAAAACAAATTCCCTGTTTTCAAGTACCATGGCCAATCCCCCGGTATGATCGAGGATAGGGGCTACGGAGACAGGGCTCCCCAGATTTATATGCCAGAGGGGAAAACCGCTTGCGGTACGGCACCAGAGATCCGCGCCTGCCGGAATAAAGACTCTTCCGTCCCAGCCTACCAGCACAGGATGGCTGATCGGCCGTCCCAGATTCAGGTTCCACAGTTCCCTGCCTACCCGGTTAACGGTGATTAGCTTCCCCGCCGCGTTGCACACATAGGATGCCGCTTCCCTGGAACGGGTAACATAAGGACTGGCATTGGCCTGAACATTGTAATCCCAGAGGAAGGTACCCTGACGGCTGTAGGATTTAATGACGCCGCCTTCCACGGCCACTACCGCCGATTCAGCCTGGAGGAAGGGAGTTCCCCTCACTGTTCCATTGAGATCCTGAGACCAGAGGGGTTTGATGCTCACCCCTTCTCCTCCGGGCTGGGGCCCCTTGCCCCCGGGGAGGGAAGCGGAACCGGATATCTTGCTGAAACGGGTATATGACATGATCCCTGAGGGGGTATCTCCACAGAGGAGTCCTGCGGCAGGAAGTTCAAAACTGTTACGCCCGTCCCCAAAGGCAAGATACAGACGCTCCTGCTTGATGGATGCATAGTTGGGAAGGGCATTGTCCAGATTCAGGGTGAGATTGAAGGAACCGTCCACCGGGGCTTCCCTGTAGACTTTGCCGTCTCTGTCCCGAAACTGGGTTACCCGCCGGATATGCCCGCCGAACCAGTAGCTCCCTGTCCCGGAAGCATAGTACAAAAGAGAATTATCATTGCGGCTTTCATAGGTGTCAAAGCGTTCAACCACAATGGATCTGTCGCTTTTAAATTCGATAATGCAGACAAGGCTTGCATCCCCCAGGGATACATTGCTCTGCCATTTTCCTATCATGTAATTCGGGTAGGGAACACGCTCCATGGTTTTAACGCAGAGGGAGTATATCTGAATTGCGCCGGCGTTTGGAGCCTGTTCTTTCACGGAAGACAGAACCTTGCCGCTATCCACCTCAAGGGTGTCGGCATAAACAGCGATCTGGTTCCCTTCCTTGATCATTCTTCCCCGGATGATATATTCGGTTTTAAGGGCTCTGCCGATATCCTTGACTTTCTGGACATCTTTCCAGTCGTTGGCCTTTAGATCCAGGCCCGCAATAACGCTGCCGGTGGTTTCGCTGTTCAGAATATTCGCCATTTCCAGGGCAGTAAGTTCGGATGAAAACTGCCGTGACACGCTTGACGCATCGTACAGGGTAACACCGGCTTCCGCATTAAAAGGAAGCACGGCTACTGTTGACAGTCTTTGTGCAAAAGCCCCGACAAAAAGAAACATAAACACTACGCAAAGTATCGTCCTTTTCATTTTTCCGTCCTTTATATAATCAAACCTTTTGGGCCTGTTCGAGGACAAACCGGTTCTTGAACAAGTCATTCACACAGCAAACGTTCCGCATTTTCCCGAAGTATCATATCCCGCTCCCTGTCCTTGAGGTTCAATTCCCCAAAAGTTTTAAGACAGTCGGCAGGATCCCACATGGGATAATCGGAACCAAAGAGAATCCGTTCAACCCCATAGATACCTATCAGTTCTTCTGTCCGGCGCTTCCCCAGGAAGGGTATGGAACTGGACAAATCGAAGTAACAGCGCCTGTCTTTCAGGTACTCCAGGGCCAGATCGAAGAGAGACCAGCCTCCAAAATGGGCGGCCACCACCTTCAGTTTTGGAAACGCATCCAAAACCCCGGCCAGTCGTGCCGGATGGGAGTATCCGTAGCGGTAATCTCCGGTATGGAAAATTACCGGAAACTTCCCCTCCAGGAGCGCATAGATCTTCATCATCCTTTCGTCATCAATGTCAAATTGCTGCATATCGGGATGAAACTTGACCCCCTTAAGTCCCAAGTCTTTCATCCGCTCAATCTCCGCACCGGGATTTTCCATATCCGGATGAAGAGTACCAAAACCGGTCAAGGCTATTCCCTTCCCTTTTTGCTCATTGCAGACACCCGCAATGAAGTTGTTGATACTCCCAACCTGAGCCGGTACCGCAGCGGCGGAAAACACCACAAAGGCGCCGATACCTCCCGCCTCTCCCCTCTCCAGGAGATCCCGGACAGTACCTTCGCACTGTACAGGTATCTTATAGAACTCCCCGATGTTGGATACGGCCTTCCCGGCAATCTTTTCCGGGTAAATATGAGCGTGAAAGTCTATAACCATGTAACGTTCAACCGAGCCCGCCGGGGCGAAGTTCCCCACTTGATGTTTCCTGTTGTTGGTATAATAATATACAAAGAAATATTAAAAAAAACCATAGTGCCGCTCCGTCTCTTCATAAAAACAAGAAATTATGCTTTACTGTTACGCATGAACTACAAAATAGCCTGTATAGGCAGCGGAAATATGGGAACCGCCCTGATGAAGGCGGCGGCAGCCTCCTGCGGGGCTGAAAATACCGGTTTTACCGACAGCGATAAGCCCAAAGCAAAGGCAGCGGCAAAGGCGTTGGGGGCAGAAGTCTATGCTTCCAACCGGGAAGCGGCGGAAAAAGCGGATTTTGTGTTTCTCGCTGTAAAACCCCAGGTGCTTTCTTCGGTACTTGAAGAGATTGCCCCGGTGATTCAGAAGCGGATGGATGCCAAAAAGCCGCCGGTACTGGTTTCCATGGCGGCAGGCTGGAGCATCGTCAAAATTCAGAGTCTGCTGGGTTTGGCAGGTACTTACGGTTATGCGCCCGAACGGCTCGGGCCCGACTGGATGGATATAAAGCCCGCAACCATGCCCGAAAAACCCGTTCCGGTACTGCGGATCATGCCCAACACTCCCGCACTGATCGGCAAAGGGATGATAGCCGTGGCGGCATCTTCCCAGATACCCGCGGACAAACTTGCCGCCTTGGAGGGGTTTCTCTCCGGGGCGGGCCGGATTGATCGTATCGAAGAACGCTATCTTGACGCGGTTACCGGCCTTTCAGGTTCGGGACCGGCTTTTGTATACATGTTTATTGAAGCCCTGGCGGACGGAGGGGTTCAGGCCGGCCTGCCCCGGGACAAGGCCCTGAGCTACGCGGCTCAAACCGTACTGGGTTCCGCGGCCATGGTACAGGAAACGGGCCTGCATCCCGGAAAACTCAAGGACATGGTTACTTCTCCTGCCGGAACTACCATTGCCGGTGTTTCTGCCCTGGAAAAGGCCGCATTCCGCGGCGCCGTGATGGGAGCGGTGGAAGCATCCTGGAAATGGGCCGAAAAGCTGGGAAAATAGCGGCAAAACCGGTGATCCGGTGATTTTGGAACAGCTTTAAAGGAGAACCCCATGCGGCCTTCGCTCTCCATAGCGGAATCTCTTGCAGAGATCCGGGAAAAGATTCTTAAAGTCTGTATCCGTTCCGGGCGGCAGGAAGAAGAGATACGGCTTATGGGAGTGTCGAAGTTTCATCCCCTTTCCGCAATAGAAGAAGCCTGGGATGCAGGTCTCCGCCTCTTTGGGGAAAACCGGGTACAGGAGGCCGTCGAAAAATTCAGCGGATTTAAGGAACAACACAATGGTGCGGAACTGCAGCTTATAGGCCCGCTCCAGCGCAACAAGGTGAAGGCAGCCCTTTCGATCTTTGACTGCATTCAATCGGTAGACCGGGAATCCCTGATTGCCGAACTGGGAAAGGTCGCCGCAAAACGGAAAGAGGTCTTGCCTCTGCTGCTGGAATTCCACACCGCCGAAGAGAGCAAGAGCGGCTTTCCCGATACGGAAGCGCTGCTCCGGGCCGCCGAACAGATCCTTTCATATCCCAGCCTCAAACCGGAAGGCCTCATGACCATCGCGCCCTTTACCAGAGACATAAAACTTATCCGCGCTTCCTTCCGTTCACTCAAGGCAGCCCGGGAGGCCCTTTCTTCCCGTTTCCCCGAGGCCGATTGGCACTGCCTTTCCATGGGCATGTCGAACGATTTTGAAATTGCCATAGAGGAGGGGGCTACCCTGATCAGGATCGGTACGGCTATCTTTGGAGAGAGAGGATGAGGTGCGGCCGGCCAGGGCAAACGGAACCCCGATTGAGGCACAAATGAAGAAATTATTACTTGCTTTTTGCATCTTTTACTGTATACAGATAAATACTTTTTCTCAAAGTGTTTACAGCGTTGATTTAAAGAAAGATTTAATTACAGGAACCCTGTCTCTTGGAATTGGTATAAGTACGTTTTTTATAAAAAATGAACCGGAAAACATACCTGGTATATTAAACAAAAATAAAGTAAATGCTTTTGACCGCTCTTTAATGTTTCCTCATAATAAACCATTGGATATAATCAGTGATTATGCTCCAATTGGTTTGGCTTTATCTCCCATCATTTCAATTATACCGAATATAAAACATAAAAATACGCTTTTAACTTATAGTATTATGTATGGCGAATCATTATTACTCACATACGGTACGGTATTTTCATTAAAAAACGCAATAATTCGTTATCGGCCTTATATGTATGCTGATGGTGTTCCTGCCGGAAAAGAAAATGATTATTATAATAGTTTCCCGTCAAGCGCCGCGTCATTTGCCTTTTTGGGTGCAACATTTTTAAGCACAACCTTTTCTCATGAATTTCCCGAATCAAAATGGAAAGTCCCAATAATAACAGGAAGTTATGCATTGGCAACCGGAATAGGGTTAATGCGTATTTTAACCGGAACTCATTTCCTGACCGATGTATTTGCCGGAGCGGCAGTGGGTTCATTATATGGCTGGTTAATACCCCGGTTACATTTAAGAAAAGATTATAAAAATATTAAAATAATTCCTGCGGGAAACGGGATGATAGTTTCTTTAAGCTTTTGAAATTGGATTCCACAAGGGAAATTATTCTCTGTTTTCCGGGTAAAGGACTTGTTCAACCTCATTTGATATTCGACTCAAGAGGCGTTTGGTCAAGTCCTGCCGTTCTATAGTGTCGCCGTTCTATAGGTGTCGGCTTCAGTTTTTTACGGAAATGAGGTATAGTCTAATCAAGGAGCCATTATGGGAACTTTTACCGAAGAAATCACTCTTGCCAATGCCGCCGACAAAATACGGGTTGCCTGCGGGCTGCTTGACGAAACGCGGTCGCTCACTTTGGAAGCCATGCCGGATACGGGCGCGTGGACGCTGATTATAAATGGCCGTGACAAATTGGGTCTTGATATTGTCGATTCCGTTGATTCAAGTCTTGCCGACGGTTCCACCGCGCAATACGGTTTGACCGAGCCTGTGGAAGTCCGCTGGAAAGACCGCACGATAAGCATTCAGGCGGAAGTCATGCCCGACGCTGTGGATATCCTTCTGGGCACGTTGCCGCTCGAAGGCCTTGATTTGTATGTTGACCCGGTGAACCAAAAACTAGCGGGCGTTCACGGTGACCGCAGAGTTCATTTGGTAAAATAGTGTGGCCGGATCCCGAGCCGCCGTAAGGCGGCGTCCCCAGCGCAGTTGGGGCGCGTAAACAGTCCTGCCGGGCGCAGTTCGCCTCTTTATTTTAATTGTATCACTTTTTCAACAAATCTTGCATGAGTAATTTCGACATCTTCGGGCACTGTGACTGTAAATCCAAATTTACTTTTCCCAAATGGTATTATTGTATTTGCGTATTGTGTTGATGTTTTTGTCGTTCTTTCAGTTACTCCATCAGTCGTCTGTTCAGTCGTTCTTTCAGTTTTAACGGAAGACATAAGCCTGTCAGATATTTCTAATAAATAAACAAAATCATCTTTATCACAAACTACCAGATAATGATTTCCTATAAGATCATCCAAATACAGTTTGACTTCCGCAGGACTGTTATTATCAAATATCAATTCAATATCGTAAACTCTCATCCCATTTTCAATTGTATAGTCTATTGTTGACGAAGATATATACAGATTTTGAAGTTGTTGTATTCTGTTTTTATCCCAATTTTTTTCAAAACTTTGAAAAGTTAACGCAAGCCCTTTCCCCATCATTTCTGCGGGAATCCTTACCGATTTATCAAGAATTTCTTCTCTGTTTTTATGTAAAAACATAACTATTAAAACTATATTTATTCCGATAAATAGTACCCATAATATAGCCGATGGGACTAAGAATTTAAAACTTCGCTTTTTTAAAATATCATTTTTTTTGATATTACTATATATAAATGACACAAAAGACACTGCCACTGCAATAAAAAGCAGACCGATAAGCACCGCAATAATAACAATAGCTACAAACATACTTTACTCCTTTATCTTCATTCTATTGGCAGCTTTAATCGGTCAACACTACTTCCAACGCTGTTTTCTCTTCTTTACGGAGAGAGGGGGATTCGAACCCCCGGAACCCGAGGGTTCAACGGTTTTCGAGACCGCCCGATTCAACCACTCTCGCATCTCTCCAGGCTATTATATTTATGTACCTCAAATTTTTACATTACGGAGAGAGAGGGATTTGAACCCTCGGTACTCTTTCGAGCACACACGACTTCCAATCGTGCACCTTCGACCACTCGGACATCTCTCCAAAGCCGAAAATATCTTCCCGGCATAATGATGAGGCTGACACGATTCGAACGTGCGACCTTCAGATCCGCAATCTGATGCTCTATCCATCTGAGCTACAACCTCATTTCACAAACATTTCCGGAGCAGGGGGGATTCGGCTTCCGGTCGCTTGCATCCTGCAAGCGCCCTCCAGCCCGCCTCCGCGCTCCCCGGCGCGTCCTGCGCCGGCCTTATCTGTCAAGGCTGCGCCTTAGCCTTGGAAACAGAGCGCTCCGGTTCGAATCCCCCGCTTTGTAGGCTGTATAAGCCTTTTACCGAAAGCAGGTGTATTCACCGGCAGTATTCTGTTATCTCCGGAGCAGGGGGGATTCGGGGTTACGTTGCAAACTTCCTGTTTGCTCCTCCACCCCGCCTCCGCCTTCTTCCGGGCGCATCCATGCGCCCTCTTCTTCCCGTTGGTCAGCGAAGGCTCCGTTTCGAATCCCCCACGTTTCCGGCTATATGCAGCCTTTGACCAAAACAAAGAAATTTGACGGCAAAAAATTGCCTTTCCGGAGCAGGGGGGATTCGAACCCCCGGTGCCCTTTCGGGGCACAACTCCTTAGCAGGGAGCCCGATTCGGCCGCTCTCGCACCGCTCCAAGAAGTCTATTACCAGGAACTTTCACGTTCCAAAATCACCATCTAAAACACGGAGCAGGGGGGATTCGGCTTCCGGTCGCTTGCATCCTGCAAGCACCCTTCACCCCGCCTCCGCCTTCTTCCGGGCGCATCCATGCGCCCTCTTCCTCCCGTAAGGAAGCCGCTTTCGCGGCATCCGATAGGCGAAGGCTCCGGTTCGAATCCCCCACGTTTCCGGCTATATGCAACCTCTCCGGAGCAGGGGGGATTCGAACCCCCGGAACCCAGAGGGCTCAACGGTTTTCAAGACCGCCTCCTTCAACCGCTCGGACACCGCTCCAAGTAAGCGACCGTAGGTCGTCTACCAATAATTCAACACAGAGCCGGCGGCCACTAAAGGCTGCTGCTCCCGTTACAGGCGGGCTGCGTTTATGCAGACCACCCGCCGCTCCATTAAAAGCGACCGTAAGGTCGTCTACTAACAAATTCAGCACAGAGCCGGCGGCCACTACAGGCTGCCGCTCCCATTACAGGCGGGCTGCGTTTATGCAGACCGTCCGCCGCTCCAAGTAAGCGACCGTAGGTCGTCTACCAATAATTCAACACAGAACCGGCGGCCACTAAAGGCTGCCGCTCCCGTTACAGGCGGGCTGCGTTTATGCAGACCGTCCGCCGCTCCATAAAAGCGCCCATAGGGCGTCTTTTTAAGAAATTCAACACAGAGCCGGCGGCCATGAAGGCTACCGATCTCAAAAAGGTCTTTTATTCTAGCAAATTTCGCCATTGAGCGTCAAGAGGCATATTGTAAGTCTATACAGGAATTAGACTTGCTTTCGGTAACATTTTGAAATGAGGCATCCCCAAGTGTCGTCATTCCCTATTATCTATCACTGCTCTTTATGCTAGACTTAGGCCATGAAGGTTAATGGCAGGCACTTCAGGACCATTTGGCTTAAGGGAGGGGAGGGGAAAAGAGCCGTACAGATCATCAATCAGCAGGTTCTTCCCCATCAGTTTGAAATTCTTGGCCTCTGTACGGTTGCGGATATTGTCAGGGCAATAAAGGATATGTATGTCAGGGGCGCGGGGCTTATCGGGGCAACTGCCGCCTATGGGATGTATCTTGCCGCGTATGAGGCGGGGGAAAAGACTTTCAGGGTGGATATTGAAAATTCCGCCCGGCTTCTCAAGGCTACCCGGCCCACCGCAAGCAATCTTGCCTGGGCGGTGGATGCCATGCTGGCGGCCCTGGATCTTCCCGGCGCGGGTCTTGCGGAGAAGCGGAAGACGGCTCTGGAAACCGCAGAGAAGATTGCCGATAGCGATGCGGAGTGCTGCAGGCGCATTGGTGAACATGGACTGAGGATCATCGAAAAAATCGCGGCGAAAAAAAACGGCGAAGCGGTACATATTCTTACCCACTGTAATGCGGGCTGGCTTGCCTTTGTCGATTACGGTTCGGCGCTCTCGCCGGTCTATGCGGCTTTCGAAAGAAACATTCCCGTGCATGTCTGGGTGGACGAAACCCGTCCCCGCAATCAGGGGGCAAGTCTTACCGCATGGGAGCTGGCGGAACAGGGTGTTCCCCATGACCTTATTCCCGACAATGCCGGGGGTCATTTGATGCAGCATGGTATGGTAGACATGGTGATCACCGGAGCTGACCGGGTAACCCGCCGGGGAGATGCGGCCAACAAGATCGGCACCTATTTGAAGGCGCTTGCGGCCAGGGAGAACAATGTTCCCTTCTATGTAGCCTTGCCTTCTTCAACTTTCGATTTTACAATGCTGGATGGGGTTGCGGAAATTCCCATCGAAGAACGGGACGCGGAGGAAGTCCGTTTTATAAGCGGCAAAACCTCAGGCGGCGCCATCGAAACAGTCCGGATTTGTCCTGACAAGAGTCCCGCGCGCAACTGGGGTTTTGATGTAACGCCCGCCCGGTATATTATGGCCCTGATAAGCGAGCGGGGAATTTGTGAGGCTTCGGAAGAAGGGATAGGCGCCCTGTATTCCGAAGGGAACAGTTTGAATTTTTTTTAGGAGTTTTATCATGGTAAAGATCGGTATGATCGGCGGAAGCGGTTTGGACAATCCGGATATTCTTTCCAATGCCCGGGATGAAAAGGTGGAGACTGTCTACGGGGAACCTTCTTCTCCCCTGAAATGCGGAACCATTGAGGATACCGATGTGGTCATTCTTGCCCGTCACGGCAGGGAGCATACGATTCCTCCCAGCCAGGTGAACTACCGGGCAAACATTACGGCCCTCAAGAACTCAGGCTGCACCCATATTCTGGCGACTTCGGCGGTGGGTTCCCTCCGGGAAAAGATAGGCCGGGGAGATATTGTTATTCCGGATCAGTTTATTGATTTTACCAAACAGCGGAAGATGACTTTTTATGAATCTTTTGAACCCCATAAGCCGGTGCACTGTGCCATGGCCCATCCCTTTGACGGCGCCTTGCGCAAATTCCTTATTGCCGAATGCCGAAAGTTTCAGTACCGCTGTCATGAGAAGGGGACTGTTGTTACCATTGAAGGTCCCCGCTTTTCTACACGAGCCGAATCCGTCATGTTCCGCGGTTTTAGTGCTGATGTAATAAATATGTCCCTGGCTACAGAAACAGCGCTGGCCAATGAGGCGGGTATCCCCTATGCGGCGGTAACCATGAGTACCGATTACGACAGTTGGATGGCTGACGAAGAACCGGTCAGCTGGGAGATGGTCGCCAAAGTTTTTGAAGAGAATGCCATCAAGGTGACAAATCTGCTGATCAGCGTTATCCCTAAAATTAATACCGGAAATTAAAAAAAACCCGGGGTAAAGCCGCGGGGCATTAAAATTTATGACAAAACGGCGCTGGACAGGCACCGGTGAAAGCATACAATAAAATATATGAGCTTGTTCCCAAATTATGATCCTGCCGGATTGTGGAGCGGCTCCATGTATTTTTTATTCCAAATGAGGGAAATATGAAAAAAATTCCGTATCTTTCGCTTGCCTTTGTTTTTGCAGGTGTAGCACTCTTTACCGGCTGTCGGAGGACGGAAAAAGCCGGCGAAGGGCAGGTCGAACTTCGGGTTCTTAACTACTTTGACACGACATCCGCCAATGTGTCCAGGGAAGAGACTGCCATCTGGGAGCCCTTCCTCGCCGCAAACCCGGATATCAAAATTGTGCGGGAGGATCTTTTTAACGATCCCTTCCATAACAGGGCTGAAGCTTATGCGGCGGCGGGGCAGCTTCCCGATATAATCTATGCATGGCCTTCCGGTCGTTCAACTACCCTGTATACCAGGAAACTGCTCAAGAATCTGACTCCCCTTATCAGGAGAGACGGTCTTGACAAGGTGCTGGTAGCCGGGGCTTTGGACGGCGGCGGACAGGGAGGCGGCTATGTGGGAGAATTGGCCATGGCTATTACCTCAAGCCATGCCTTCTATGTGAATAACGAAGTTCTCGGGGATGCGGGGCTCAGTCCTGCCAAAACCTATGCGGAACTCAAGTCCCAGGTACCCGTGCTCGGGGCCAGGGGCTGCGAAACCGTGATTATGGCAAACCAGGATACCTGGGTCATGCAGAGCTGCCTCTTTTCCATGGTTGCCGGCCGTTTTGGCGGTGAAGGCTGGGAGAAGAAGATCCTTTCAGGACAGGCGAAATTTACCGATCCTGATTTTGTCAATGCCCTCAGATTCATTAAGGCGCTTTACGATGACGGCGTACTTTCCAGGTCTTCCCTCACCACCGGTTACGGCGACGGGATCGGGCAATTTGCCGTCAACAAGGGCGCCTATTACATCGACGGCGACTGGCGTATCGGCGCCTTTATCACCGACTCTTCCACCGGCCAGGCCCTGATCAGTCCCGACCGGCAGAATAATTTCCAGGTTACCGTATTTCCCGACATTGAGGATGCAAAGATCAACAAATCAACTTCCGGTATTCTGGGAACAGGCTGGGGCATCAATGCGTCCATCCCTGAGGATTCTCCCCGGGAAGAGGCTGCATGGCGGCTGGTAAAATGGCTCTCCGGCAAGGAGGTTCAAAGTTTCCTTCTTGAAACCGGCGGTATTACCACTCCCACCAGGACTGATATTGACCTCATCTCCATCAGGCTTGAACCGCTGCAGGTTGCCGGCAGCAAGCTTGCTACGCAGTACAGTATTACTACCTCGGTTATTGACGGCGTCTTTGTGGGCCCTGTCTACGAACCGATCAATATTGGGCTCCGGGCCATCGGCATGGGAATCCAGACTCCGGAACAGGTTGCGCAGGCTGCACAGAAAGCTCTGGAAGCATGGAAAGTCGGACAATAAGGTGATGAACTATTTTAACTGAGTCCTCCGCCGCTTAAGCGCCAAAGGGGATATTTCCGCTGTGCCCTGGCAGGCTCTTCGAAAAAACTTGTCTTTTTTTCTGTTTTTTATTATTTTTGAAACTGTACTTATTACCATACAAAATCAAAGGAGACCTCTATGGCTCAGCACCAATTTCAGACCGAAGTCAGCAAACTGCTGCATCTTATCATCCATTCTCTCTATTCAAACCGGGAAATATTCCTCAGGGAATTGGTTTCCAACGCTTCCGATGCGCTGGACAAGCTCAAGTACCTTACCGTGGCGGATGAAGCTTACAAGAGCATCAGTTTTGAGCCCCGGATCGACATTTCCTTCCATAAGGACGCGGATAACAGTCCCGGCGCTTCGACTATAATCGTTTCGGACAACGGTATCGGTATGAACGAAAAGGATCTGGAGGAATCCCTGGGTACCATTGCCCGTTCGGGAACCAGGGCTTTTCTGGAGAAGCTTTCCGAGGAGGCAAAGAAGGATTCGAACCTTATCGGTCAGTTCGGCGTCGGTTTCTATTCGGCCTTTATGATTGCCGACAGGATTGAAGTGATAAGCCGCAAGGCCGCGGAAAGCTCGGTGTGGAAGTGGACAAGCGACGGGAAGGAGGGCTACGACATTGAAGCTCTTGACGCGGAAGACCCCGCCGGCCGGGAAAGCCAGGGAACAACGGTGATCCTCTACCTGAGCGAAGAGGGAACCGAATACGCCAACCGCTGGTCCATCGAAGACATCATCAAACGTTACAGTAATCATGTTGCCTTCCCCATTTACCTCAGTTACGAAGAAAACGAATACGACGACAAGGGCAAGGTAAAGAGCAGTACGCGGAAAACAGACAAGATCAATTCCGGCGCGGCCCTCTGGCGGCGTTCAAAGTCAGAACTCAAGGACGAAGACTACAAGGAATTTTACAAACAGCTGGGTCATGACAGCGATGAACCGCTGCACTTTGTGCATACCAGGGCGGAAGGCGCCCAGGAGTACGTTACCCTTTTCTATATTCCCAAAAAGGCTCCCTTTGATATGTACCATGCCGATTACAAGCCGGGGGTCAAGCTCTACGTCAAGCGGGTCTTCATCACCGATGACGACAAGGAACTCATGCCCACGTACCTCCGTTTTGTCCGGGGTATTATTGATTCCGAGGATCTGCCGCTCAATGTAAGCCGGGAAATTCTCCAGCAGAACAGAATCCTTATGAACATCAAAAATGCGTCGGTAAAGAAGCTGCTTTCGGAATTCAAAATCATTTCGGAAAACAACAGGGAAAAATGGGAAGAGTTTATCGCTCAGTACAACCGTCCCCTCAAGGAAGGTCTCTACCAGGATTATTCAAACCGGGAAGCCCTCCAGGAACTGATACGTTTCAAGAGTACCGCCGCAGAGGGCTGGACGAGTTTTGCGGAATATGTGTCGCGGATGAAGAGCGATCAGAAAAATATCTATTATATTACCGGCGGAGACGAAAAAACACTCCGGGCCAGTCCGCTTCTGGAAGCCTACAGGGCCAAAGAAATAGAAGTCCTGATCATGGATGATGAAATTGATGACATTGTCATTCCCTCCCTCTCCAGTTACCGTCAACCGGGAAAGTCCGAAGGCCCCGCCTTCGATATAAAGGCGGTAAACCGGACAGGCGCCGACGAAGAACTCGGCGAAAATAAGGACAAGGACGCAGAGAAGGAAGCAAAGCCGGTAATCGAAAAGATCAAGAAGGCCCTGGGAGACCGCGTCAAGGACGTAAAACTTTCCCGCCGCCTCCACGACAGTCCTTCCTGCATCGTGGCGGATGAAAACGATCCCTCCATCCAGATGGCCCAGATGCTCAAGGCCATGGGCCAGGCCGAAGTGCCGGAGATCAAACCGATCCTGGAAGTAAACGGCGACCATCCGATCCTGCAGCACCTCAAGAACACGGAAGACGAAGAAGAGATCGCCGATGTGGCAGGAGTTCTGCTGGATCAGGCCCTGCTGGTGGAGGGCCTTAAGCTCAAGGATCCTGCGGACTTTGTGAAGAAGCTGAACCGTCTCCTTGCGCGGGGTTAGCCGTGTACGATACGATGAGCCGTTTTTGGAACAACTACAGTAACGATGTTTTTTTTCTGGCACAAAAGATTACGGTTGCTCTTATCATCATCATAGCAGGAATGGTGATAAATCGTACACTGAAAAAGATCATTAACAGAAGCATACAGAGCAGAATCCACCTTGATGAAACCATAGCGTCCCTGCTGCGTATTATCCTGCGTTATGCGCTGTTCATCATTTGTCTTATCATGATCCTGCAGAATTTCGGCTTTAATACGGCGAGTCTTCTTGCCATTCTGGGAGCGGCGGGGGTGGCGGTGGGCCTGGCCCTGAAAGACACGCTCGGCAATATTGCCGCAGGGATCATTCTGCTGTTTCTCCGCAGTTACAGCAAGGGTGATTTTATTGAATTCGATGTCTTTATGGGAACGGTAAAGGAGATAGGTCTTTTTACCACAATACTGGAAACACCGGACGGAATTTTTATTTCCGCTCCCAATTCCAGTATCTGGGGCGTTCCCCTCAAGAACTATACCCGCAACGACAAACGGCGGATGGATTTTTCGGTGAATATTTCCTACGGCGATTCCATTGATGAAGCCTTCAAGATGATGCAGAATATTGTTGCCGGGGAAGACCGTTTTCTTAAAAATCCGGCGCCGCAGATTGTGGTACAGTCACTGGGGGAAAGTTCCGTGAATATATGTCTGCGGGCCTGGGCAGACAACAGCGTATACTGGAATATCTACTGGGATCAGATGCGGAATATCAAGGACAAGATTGAAGCCGCGGGCCTGAGCGTTGCCTTCCCCCGGCGGGATATTCACATCATTGACGGTAAAGGGCAAGGCCGTGATTCCGTAGCAGGGCCCAGGCCTTCCCTGCCTCTTCCTCCGGGAGAAATCCCGTGAATTTTTTGTAAAATGCCGCCGCTTCCATGCCTTCTCCCCTGGAGCTTTCCATGAGGAGATCCCGCAGTGCTTCCGCCAAACCCGGGAAGCCGGTCGAACGGAATTTGTAGTCTCTGAAACGCCAGTTCCAGTTTAGGGAGAGGTTCCCGGCGGCGCCTTCAATAAAGGGTCTGCTGCCGAGGAAGAGCAGTCTCTCTGTTGAATTCCCGTCTGCCGGCGGAGCGCTGCGGAGGGTTTTTTCTTTTTCTTCTCCCTCCCGCAGATAAAACTTTACCAGACTCTTGCTGACCGAGGGGGAAGTTTTCCAGAAATGCGCCGGGTAATCCGCTATGTTCCGGTGACTGAAACCGGAAAGCCAGCCATGGAGATGTCCGTCCAGCGCCTCGGTATAGCGGTCAAAGGCCGCTTCCCCCGCAAAGGAAAGATCGTTAAGCGCAAAAATTCTGTTTCTTTTGTTTGAAGTGTCAACATCGTCCAGAACCTTTAGTGCGGGATGCTTTTTGTGTTTCCATTCCTCATAGAGCCCGGAATAGCGGGTGAGAATAAATTTGTGCCAGAAAGCGGAATCAAGAAGTTTCTCCCCAAAAAGCTGCCACACAATTTCCGCGCAGTCGTGAATCTCCTGTTCATCCTGATCCCAGTAACCGTAGATAAGGTAGCCGTGGCAGAGAATTCCCGCCTCCCGGAAACTCGCGAGACTTTGCACCAGATCTTCCAGGGTAAAACCCTTGCAGAGCCGCTTGAGTCCGTTTTCGGTGGCCACTTCGATGCCCCCGGAAACGCCGATTAAGCCTCCGTCCGCCAGAATTGCCGCGGCATCCTGAGTAAAACTTTTTTCAAAGCGGATATTGCCCCAGAAAATCAGGGGACGGCCCGCATCCCGGTTGAGGCAGGCCAGTTTCATCAGGGCCGGGAAAGGAGCCGTTTCATCCACCAGATGTACGCCCCTTACTCCGGTTTTTTTTGCCTGTTCACAGAGATGTTCAAAGAGACTGGGAATGTCCACCGGAATATAGGATGAAATGTAATCCAGGGTTGTATCGCAGAAAGTGCATTTATGCCAATAGCAGCCGTGGGCGAGATATACCTTGAGCCAGCGTCCATCAGACCAGAGGCGGTGCATGGGATTTTCACTGTCCACAATACAAAGATAGCGGCTAAAGTCGAGGTTCGAATAATCGGGAAAATTGCCGGAAACCGCCTCATCTTCAATCTTTTTATATTCGGCAGAAACAGTGTTAATACCGTTTATCAGCTTTCCCTTTTCATTCCGGAAGATCGTCTTGTAGATGGGAGCGCTGGAAAACCCTGTTTCCTGTCCGGCTGAATGTTTAAGGCCGGCCCTTGTCTGCCCGTCAAGCCGATCGAGTATCGCCGCAAAGGAACCGTAGCCCCGGTCGAAACAGAGGTAATCCGCATAGTCAAAGAAATCGGGTTCCCTCATGAAGCGCAATTCCGTGTTTACGTACCCTCCGCCTGCCGCAACAGTAAGTCTGTCTGCAAAGCGCCGCCTCGCGGAATGAGCGCAGGTGAGCGCGGCGGGAAGGCAGCCGGGAAAGGGAATGGTAAGCCCCAGAAAGAGGGAAGCTTCACCCCGATCAAGAACATTCCACTCCTCCTCAAGCCAGGGTTCATAGAAAGTTTTTAGAATATAGCCTTCCAGGTTTTCTTTTACTTTCCTGAAATCCCTGAAACCCAGGGGGCTTGGAGACTGGAGGTAGCGGATAAGATTGAAGCCGGGATCGAGAAAGGCGGTAATAAATTCTACAAGATCTTCCAGCATGGCGCTTGCAAGCCGGGGGCCTGAGTCCGCGTCAAGATGATAGTATCCCGCATCCCTGTCCAGAAGGATCTGCACGGTACGGTTTCCCATGGGAAGCGTGCCGTTGGTCAGGGTAAGAAGGTGGCCCCATTCCCTGTTTTTGCCCCGCAGGAAAGAGAGGAGCTGTTCAATACAGCCGGCCCACTGATCCTCGCTGGAAAGAAACTCTTCCGCCTTGTGGCGTATGCCCTCGTCTTCAAGTTCCGAAACCACCTCCCTCGCGTCTGTAAAGATCCGCCGCAGGCCTTCGGGGCTGAAGATCCGCTCAAAAAGCCCTATGGAGTGATCCCGCGCCAGCACTTCAAATCCCCGTTTTTCAAGAAATGAACCAAGGTAATAAATCGAAGGATAGGCGCTGTTGAGCTGCACAAAGGGCGGCTGGACAAGAATAATCTTCATTCGGGTTCCCTGTTTTTATGTTTTGGCAGAAAGGCAGGGCAGATTTTTTCACCTGTGGTTTTCTGTACCTCCAGGGCAGGAGCATGCTGCCCTTTGAAACCGAAGAATTTGCATGCCCTTGGAAAAGATCTGTCCCAGGTTATCTCAAAATAGGCACATGTAACACAGGCCGGGAAACCGGAATCCTCCGCCGGCGCCTGAGTGTCATCTTCCTCGCCGATGATAATATCAACCATGGGTATCGGCCTCCTTCTCTATTATAGCTTAAAATAGACATCCATGAAAATGAGTATAAACGGCTCACTTGTCAAATGTATGTCTTTTGGAGTATTCTTTTATATACATGAAAACGTTCGATGGAATTTCCGCTTCTCGGGGAGTTATTACCGGTAAAGCCTTTCTCTACCTGGACAATGGGATGCCGGAGATCCCTCATTATACCATCCGGAAGATCGATGTCGAAAATGAACTTGCCCGTCTTTCAAAAGCCATTGCCGATGCCGCCGCGGAGCTGGAGTCTTTTCAGGGGAAGATAACTGAAGGGATGAGCAAGGAACAGGCGGCCATTTTTGAAGCTCATCTTATGATGCTGGAGGATGTGGATTTTCAGGAACAGTTGGCCGCCCATCTTAAACAAACACTACAGAACGCCGAATGGGTGGTGTGGGATATTGCCCGCGATCTTATACAGAAGATGACGGCCTCCCCGGATCCCATATTCCGTGAACGGGCGGTGGATATCAGCGATGTATCCCGGCGGGTTCTTACTCATCTGCTTCTTATAAAAAAAGTTTATCTGAACGAACTGGAGCAGGATGTAATCCTTGTGGCTCATGACATTTTGCCTTCCGAATTGCTTACCATGAGCAGGGAGCATGTAAAAGGCATTGTTACGGATCTGGGAGGGAAGACGAGCCACATGGCGATCCTGGCCCGGGCTTTCGGCATTCCTGCGGTACTGGGACTTTCCAATGCCACGATGGAGATAAACTCAGGCGATACCCTGGTGGTAGACGGCGGAACGGGCAAGGTCTTTGTGAATCCCGACAGGGAAGCCATTGAAAAAGTAAAAGAAATTGCCAAACAGGATCAGAAACTCACCGCCGAATATCTTGCCATAAGGGATCTTCCCGCGGAGACAAAAGATGGTTTCCGGGTATTGCTCAAGGCCAATATTGAAATTCCCGAAGAGGCTGAACACGCGGGCAAATTCGGCGCCGAAGGCATAGGTCTTTACCGTTCGGAATTTCTCTTTATCGTTCCCGGCAAGTCCGCGGAGGAAGAAACCCAGTTTGAAGCCTACAGCCGGGTTCTTAGGGCCATGGACGGCAGGCCCGTTACCATACGGACGGTGGATATCGGGGGAGACAAGATCCTCAAGGATTTCCATGACACGGCCGACGAGAAGAATCCTCTTCTGGGCTGGAGGGCTATCCGTTTTTCACTGGCTTTGCCGGAACTTTTCAAGACACAGCTGCGGGCCATTCTCAGGGCCAGTGTGTACGGGACTGTAAAGATCATGTTCCCCCTTATTTCGGGAATTGAAGAACTGGAACAGGCCCTGCATTTGCTGGAGGAAGCCAAGGCGGAATGCCGCAAGAAAGGACAGGCCTATTCTGAAAACATCGAAGCGGGAACCATGATCGAGGTTCCCTCCGCGGCCATGACCGCGGATATTCTGGCCGAAAAGTCGGACTTCTTTTCCATAGGTACAAACGATTTGATCCAGTATTCTTTGGCAATTGACCGCGGCAACGAGCGGGTAAGCTATCTGGCGCAGCCGGTGCATCCCGCAGTCCTCCGTTTCCTTAAAAAGACCATCGACGCCGCCCATGAAAAAGGCATCAAGGCCGCCATGTGCGGAGAGATGGCCGGGGATCCCTTTGTAACGGCCCTGCTGCTGGGTCTGGGCCTTGATGAGTTCAGCATGGTAGCTTCCGCCATTCCCTCAATAAAACGGATAATCCGTCTTGTCGAAATGGAAAGCTGCCGCAGCCTGACCGCGGAAGCCCTGCGGGGCAAGAGCTGGAAACAGAACGCCGTTCTGGTTGATGAGTGGATGACAAAATACGGCCTGACATGACAGCCATATTCACTTTAAATCGAACACGGAACGAAGTCCCATGAAGTACCTCAATCTTCCCCGCGTGGTTCTGGCGGGACGGCCCAATGTAGGGAAATCAACCCTCTTTAACCGGCTTCTCCGCAGGCGGCGGGCCATTACCGATCCTACGCCCGGAGTAACCCGGGATCCGGTGGAGGCGGATGCCCTTATCGCGGGGAGGCCGGTCAGGCTGATCGATACCGGCGGCTTCAAACTTACCAGGGAGCCCCGGAATCCCGGATCAAATCTTGACAGTATCGTTGTTGACAGGACTCTGGAAGCCATAAGCCGATCCGATCTGGTAGTACTTCTGCTGGAGGCCGGGGAATTGACTGCGGAAGACGAAGAGTTTATAGAACTGCTCAGACCCCGGCAGGACAAACTCATTGTGGCGGTGAACAAGACCGAAGGAGGAAGGCTTGCCGCCGAAGCCTGGAATGTCCTTTCTCTGGGCTTTGAAAAAATCCACATGATCTCCGCGGAACATGGCGACAATATTACCGAACTTGAAAATGATATTGTTTCCCGCCTTGATTTTTCAAACCTCAAGACCGATGATTCCGCCTCAAGGCCCATCCGTATTGCCCTGCTGGGCAAGCCGAATACCGGCAAATCCACCCTGTCAAACAGGCTGACGGCCAGCGCCGCTTCCATTGTCAGCGATATTCCCGGTACCACACGGGATGTGGTGGAAGGCGGTTTTTCCTGGAAGGGGAGGGAATTCCTGGTGCTTGATACGGCAGGCATCAGACGCAAGAGCAAAGTCAGCGAAAATATTGAATACTATTCGGTGAACCGCGCGATTAAATCCATTGACAGTGCGGATATTGTGTTTCTTTTGATCGACGCCCTTGAAGGCTTAAGCGATCAGGACAAGAAGATTGCTGCCCTTGCCCATGACAAAGGCCGGGGGATCATCCTGGTGCTTAACAAGTGGGATACCATGCCGCAGATAAAAAATACGTTCCAGGCGGCCTGCGACAGGATTCATTTCTTCTTTGGACAGATGGAGTTCGCGCCCATCGTTGCTTTAAGTGCGATTGGAGCGCTCAACCGGGCCCGGCAGAGTGAAGGTTCTCCTCTTGACGGTTCCGGCGTGGACAAGCTTCTTGATACCGCGATAAAAATGTATAAACAGCTTAATATTCATATTGAAACCGGCGAGCTTAACCGGGCATTGGGCCGCTGGCTTGAAGAAAATCCGCCGCCTTCGGGCCCGCAGACCCGTTTCAAGGTAAAGTACGCGGTACAGAGTTCGGAAAACCCCGTGAAATTTATTATCTTCGTGTCGCGCCCCGGAGCGGTGGGCGAGGCTTATGTTTCTTACCTCAGAAACCGGATACGGCGGGATCTGGGTTTTTCCCTTATCCCCCTGAAGATAGAGATCCGTTCATCCGCCGGGGATACCGCAGGGAAAAAGCGGTGAAGTCTTACGCCATCGGAGAAGTTGCCCGTCTTCTCAATGTAAAACCCTATGTGGTTCGTTACTGGGAACAGGAAATTCCCCTCATTCAGGCAAGACGGGATTCCGGAGGCAGGCATTGTTACTCCGAACGGGATGTGGAGATCTTTATCCGGCTCAAGTACCTTCTCTACGAGAGAAAGTTTACTGTTGAAGGAGCCAGGGAGGAACTCTACCGGGAATTGTCCGGGAAGAGTCAGGATCTCCATGCCCTGGTTTCCAATTTACGTAACGAATTGATGGATCTCTATTTTTCGGTTCCGGGGGGAAAAGAAGAAGAGTGAATCTCTTTCCGCCCCTTACGGCAGAGATCCGCGGTATTCTTGACAGTGTTCCTGCGCTGATCGAAAAAACTTTTCCGCTTCCCTGCCGCCGCAGGGCGGGGCTGCCTGCCGATGTTGCGGAACTTTCACGCCTGCTTACTTCGGGCCGGGGGGAACGGAGCGCTTCCTACCTTGGGCATCCCAATCTTCTTTCCGCATACCTGCGCTGTTTCTTTCCCTGGAATCTCTACCGCCTCTGCCGTCTTCTTCCCGCATTACCGCTGCGCCTTAAAGCAGGCGACGCTGTTACGGATCTGGGAGCGGGCCCCCTTACCTTTGCCGCCGCCCTCTGGATAGCACGGCCCGATCTCCGTGAACTGCCGCTGGAGTTCCGCTGCCTTGACCAGACTTCCGCAATACTGGAGGCAGGGCTTAAATTTTTTGGCGTCCTGAGCGGGAAAGACACTGCCTCCTGCCCCTGGAAGATCAAAACCATCCGTGGTTCCATTGACGGAACGCGCATATACGGCAAACCCGCAAAACTTGTAAGCGCGGTGAATGTGTTTAATGAGCTTATTCAGGGGATACCCCATGCGGTATCCCTGACGGAAGCGGCAAAAAAACGGGTAGGGTTTCTCTCCCCGCTGCTTGACAGGGAAGGCAGTGTTCTTGTTGTAGAACCCGGCGTGCCCCGTTCCGGGGAATTTATAGCCGCTCTCAGAACGGCATTCCTTGAGGCGGGCCGTTATCCCCTTGCCCCCTGTGTCCACAGTGCGGCCTGTCCCCTGCCGGGAAACAAGAGGCAGAACACATCGCCGGGACATGGCGAAATAAATGCCTCCCTCCGGAAATCAAGTCACATGACACCCAAATGGTGTCATGTGACACCAAGGTGGTGTCACTTTGCCTTTGCCACGGGTGACGCGCCGGCGGCCCTGCGGAAACTCTCCGCCGCGGCAGGACTCCCGAAAGACAGGGCAACTTTAAGTTTCCTTTTTGCCGGAGCCTTGCGGGACAGGGCGGCAGGAGCCGGGGTGGATAGCGGCGGGCAAAACATATCGGGTGGAAAGCAGTGTCGGCTCAGAATTCTTTCGGACAGTTTCCCCGCCGGCCCTTCCCGGGGGAGAGATGCGCAAGCCGCTGAAAGTAGCGACGTACTATCAACTTCCTTACGCTCGCGGCCCGGAGGGACGCATGCACAAACCGCCAAAGGGAGGTATGCCTGCGGGGAGCAAGGCCTTGTTCTGGTAAAAGGCCCGGCCGCGGGGACTCTTGAATCAGGCGGTCTCCTTCTTTGCGAGGCTCCATTCGATCCCGAACGGGATCCCAGGAGCGGGGCCCTGGTATACACCGGAATTGTCCGGAAATTTCAGTTTTTTGAACAATAATCGCTTAACTATTGGAATAAATTCCCGCTTGCTTTATACTTTATCTTGTTATGATTGATCACACTATCATTGATACCCTGACTCTCGGGGGCCGTGATTTTGCCCTCCGCTGGAAGGAAAAGATTCGCCGGAATCCTCAGCTTAAGCATTACAATGAGATGAGTGACGAGGCGCTGATCGTGGCGGATTCCGCCTTTTATCCCCTGTTGGCCCGTATTCTTGATCGGGGGCTGGATCGCTCGGAGGTGGGCGATTTCTTTGTAAAGCTGGGGAAAGGGCGCATGAAGGAGGGTTTTCCTGTTTCCGAAGTGATCTATGCATGCAACCTGGCCCAACAGGTAGTGATTCAGTTCATCATGACCGAGTATGCGCCGGAGAATCCGGTACGGATGTACCAGGCCATTGATGTAATTACCAGAGTATCGGAGTTTTTTCTTTTGGGAAGTTTCTATACCACCAAAGGTTTTCTTGAAGCTACCTATACCAGTATGAGCAGTTCCGACAAGGTTTCCGAAGAGCTGCTAAAAAAGTACTTCAAAGATGACTTTTTCTTCAAAAAAGATTAGAAGGAAATAATTTATGGAAATAAAGGAATCTCTGGAAGAATTTAAAACCATCATCTCGATTCCCCTTTCCAGGCCTGTCCGTATCCTGGGCATAGAGCTTGTTTCCATAGATATCAACGAGACTGTCATCATTTCCTGGGTGGTTATGGGCATCCTCATTATTGCATCCCTCGTCCTTACCCGAAAGCTAAAGGAGATACCCAGGGGCGCTCAGGCAATTCTGGAGCTGGGCATTGAATTTCTCGATAACTTTTCAAAAGACCACTTCGGCCACCGGGCAAAAATATACGGCCCCTATATCGGGACGGTTTTTCTCTTCCTCCTTGTAGCCAATATTCTTCCCGCGGTTTCCCCCATGGCAATTTCGGCCTTCAGCATGGAGCCGCCCTTTGTCATCAAGCCGCCCACCAGGGATATCAACCTGACTGCGGCATTGGCCCTCATTTCAATCCTCATCGTGTTTTTCGGCGGCCTCCGGGCGCGGGGGATCAAAGGCTGGGCGCGGAATCTGCTCAATCCGGTGCCCATGATGCTTCCCTTTAACCTTTTGGAGTACATCATCAGGCCCCTGTCCCTCTGTCTGCGGCTTTTCGGGAACATTCTCGGAGGCTATGTGATCATGCTGCTGATTGAACACGCGCTGCCCATACCGGTCGCTGTGCCCGTGTTCCTTTCCCTGTACTTTGATTTCTTTGACGGCCTTATTCAGGCGGTGGTATTTACCTTCCTGACAACCCTGTTTGTGGCGGAAGCGGTGGAGGTTCCGGAATAGTTTTAGATTACTGAGCTTGTTCCGAAACCGAACAAGTTCACTAAGATAGAGAGATTTTATAACGGAGGACTTATGGAAACGAGTTTGTTGTTTTTGATCGGGGCAGGTATTGCGGTAGTGGCAGGACTCGGTGCAGGTATCGGCATCGGCATCGCTACCGGACGGACAGCCGAGGCAATTTCCCGGCAGCCTGAGGCTTCGGGGAAGATCATGACCGCCTTCTTTCTCGGTATCGCGCTTGCGGAAGCCACCGCCATTTACGGCTTCGTGGTAGCAATTCTCATCTTTACCAAGGCATAAGAGATGATCAGCCCTTCGGCAGTTACCTTCCTCATCACGATCATCAACATCGGGATTCTCTTTTTTATACTCAGGGCGATTCTCTTCAAGCCGGTGAGCAGTTTCATGGAGGCCAGGACAAAGAAGATAGAGGAAGCTCTTGCCAATGCGGAGCGGGAGAAGACCCAGGCTAAAATGCTCCTTGAACAGCGGGATGCCCAGCTTAAGCAGACTTCCCATGAGGCGGAGAAGATTCTCAAAAGTACATGGGAAAAGGCGGAAAAGCAGGCTGATGCCATAGTATCCGAAGCCAAAGCCCAGGCGGAAATTCTTGTGTCCAACGGCCGCAAACAGGTTGAAGCGGAACGCCAGGCCGCCGTTGCCCTCTTCAAGGTTGAAGCCGCCGCCCTGGTGGTGGCCGCCTCGGGACGGCTCCTCAAACGGGAACTCAGGGGCGGGGACGAAACGGAATATGCGCGGATACTGATCGAGGAACTGGGGAGACCTGATGTTCGTTCCTGAGCGCTGGGCAGACGCCTTTGTAAATCTGCTGGATGAAGAAGCCGAAGCGGGTCTTGAAACCCTCAGGGCGCTTGCCCTCATCGTGAAAACGATTCCCGGAAAGGTATCCGGTCTTTTGGCATCCCGGCGCCTTGAGGCGATGATCCGCAGTACCGGAAAAAAAACCGGTTTTGAACATGAGTGGAGTTTTGAAATAAGCTGCCGGTTTGTTTCCCTGGTTGTCATGCATGGTCATCTGGCTAAGCTTGACCGGCTTATTGAAGCTGTCGGGGCCTGTATCGACAGGCGGCAGGGCACCCTTCAGGGGCTCCTTGAGTATGCGGTGAAACCGGAGGATTCCTTCATGAGGGAATTCGAAGAGGCCCTGAAACGGAGGACCGGCGCCAAAAACATCCGTTTGAAGGAGCGGCTTGAACCGGAGCTTCTGGGAGGCTACAGGCTCAGGGCGGCGGGGTTTTTAATTGACGCCAGCCTTAGCGGGGCCTTGAAGAGGATGAAACGGGACCTTGGAGGACATTCATGAAGCTTTGCTTCTTGTTCGATTTTATTTCGATTTTATAGCGTGGTTGTTTGACCGCACGAAATAGAGTCTGTCCATAAAGTGTCCACATTATAGACAGACTCGAAATAGAGGTTATCATGGTGAATTTTGGAGACCTTACCAAGGTTTTACAGGAAGAGTTACAGCACTGGGAGGGCAGGGCTTCCACCGATTCTTCGGGAATAGTAGTTCAGGTGGGAGATGCGGTAGCCAGTGTGTACGGTCTTGAAAAAGCTGTTTACGGAGAATTGGTGGAGTTCAGTTCCGGGGCCACGGGGATCGTTCTCAACCTGGAAGAAGACAGAGTAGGCTGTGTGCTTCTCTCCGGAGAATCCCTGGTGAAGGATGGTGAAGAGGTCAAAGGTACGGGCCGGGTTGTTTCCGTACCTTCCGGAATGTCCCTTATGGGCCGGGTGCTGAACCCTCTGGGCGAGCCGGTAGACGGCAAGGGGCCCATCACTGGGGAAGCATGGCTTCCTGTGGAAGCTCCGGCCGCTCCTGTTATTGACCGGGGCAGCGTTGATACTCCCCTTCAAACCGGCGCCCTTTCCGTTGACGCCATGATTCCCGTGGGACGGGGCCAGCGGGAACTTATTATCGGCGACCGGCAGACCGGGAAGACCGCTCTTGCCGTGGATGCGATTATCAACCAGAAGGGTAAGGGTGTCTACTGCGTCTACTGCGCCATAGGGCAAAAGTCTTCCAGCGTGGCGGCCATAATCCACAACATGGAAAAGGCCGGCGCCATGGATTATACCTTTGTAGTCCTTGCCAGCGCCTCCGACTCTGCGGCCCTTCAGTATCTGGCTCCCTATTCGGCGGTAGCCATGGCGGAACACTTCATGCATCAGGGAAAAGACGTACTGATTGTGTATGATGATCTGAGCAAGCATGCCGTGGCCTACAGGACAATCAGCCTGCTTCTCCGCAGACCTCCGGGCCGGGAGGCTTTTCCCGGGGATGTGTTCTACCTCCATTCGCGGCTTCTTGAACGGGCGGCAAAACTTTCCGAAAAGCGCGGCGGCGGTTCCATTACCGCCATTCCCAGTGTGGAAACCCAGGCGGGAGATATTTCTTCATATATACCTACCAATGTCATATCAATTACCGACGGTCAGATATTTCTCGATTCAGAGCTTTTCAATGCGGGCTTCAGGCCGGCGGTTGATGTGGGGCTTTCGGTAAGCCGTGTGGGCGGTTCGGCGCAGACCAGGGCTATTCGAAAAATTTCGGGCCGCCTGCGTCTCGATCTGGCCCAGTACCGGGAGATGGCCGCCTTTGCCCAGTTTGGCAGCGATCTTGACAAGGCTACCCAGGACAAGCTTTCCCAGGGAGAGCGGCTCATGGAGGTTCTCAAGCAGCCTCAGTTCAAGCCCTACGCCATGGAGGAAGAGGTGGTGATTCTCTTTCTTGCGGTGAACGGACACCTGATGGATGTTCCTGCCGAAAAAGTCGCCTCTTTTGTAAAAGCGTATCTGGAATCTCTTAAGCTTAAATCTGCCGAACTTCTGGAGAGCATCGCCGGGAGCGGCGTACTCACGGTGGAAAACGAACAGGAACTCTCCGCCGCCATTGAAGCATACAAAGAGAGCGTCCGTTAATTATGGCTAATTTACGGGACGTACGCCTGCGAATGAAGGCGATCAGACAGACACTGCAGGTTACCAGGGCGATGAACCTTATCTCTACCGCCAAGCTCCGTAAGGGCAGGCGGGTGCTTGAGGATACGGAACCCTACTTTACCCGGATTCAGAAATCCATGTACGATATTTTGAGCGGCACAAAACAGGTGGAGAGTCAATTCTTCCGCCGTCCGGACCGGGACATGGTTTACCATACTGCCGTTGTTGCGGTGACCAGCGACAAGGGCCTTGCCGGAGGTTACAACGCCAATATCTGCCGCCGGGTGAATGAACTCTGCGCAAAAGTGAAGAACCCCCTCCTTATTCTGACTGGCGCCATTGGGTACCGTTACTTTATACATTCGCCGTATCTTATTCTGGAGAATTTTTCCTTCCGCTCCCGAATGCCGACGGTGGAGGACGCCAAGGAAATTACAGACTACATTGTCTCGCAGTATCTGTGGGGCGTCTTTGACGAAGTACACATTATCTATACCCACATGCATTCGACAATAAAACTGCTGCCTGCGGAACGGCAGATTCTTCCCCTGAACAAGCAGAAGATGCAGGAGGAACTTGCCGCCCGGGAAGGACAGGAACGGGTGGAACTGCACTTTGAATTTCTTCCATCGAAGACGGCGCTTTTTGACGCATTGGTTCCCCTCTATATCAAGGGGATCGTCTACGGTTCCCTGGTGGAGTCCTATGTGAGCGAGCAAAGCGCCCGGATGACAGCCATGGACGAAGCCAGCAAAAGTGCGGAAGAAATGCTGGGGACACTGCAGATAAACTACAACCGTGCCCGTCAGGCAAACATTACCCAGGAAATGACGGAAATTATCGGCGGATCGGCCGCATTGAGTGATTAGTTTGTTTGGAAATTTCAGTTTTACGGACAAATTCATTGAGAGGAGCTAAAGAGAATGGCAAATAGCGGTGTAATTACACAGATAGTAGGGCCTGTAGTGGATGTGCGCTTTGAAGAGGGGCAGGTGCCTCCGATTCTCAATGCCCTCAATATTATCTCCGGAGACAGAAAAGTGGTACTGGAAGTGCTGCAGCATACCGGCGATAACCGGGTGCGCTGTGTCGCCATGAGCGCCACCGAAGGACTTGCCCGGGGGCTTGCCGTGGAGGATTCCGGCTTTCCCATCAGAGCCCCGGTAGGAGAAGAGATTCTGGGCCGCATGTTTTCTGTCACAGGAGATGTGATTGACGGCGGCGGACCTTTCAGCGCCAAACAGTATGCTTCAATACACCGGCCTGCGCCCGGCTTTGCCGAACAGAAACCCGCAACGGAAATGTTTGAGACAGGCATCAAGGTTATCGATCTTATTGCTCCCTATACAAAGGGAGGCAAAATTGGCCTCTTCGGCGGCGCCGGGGTTGGAAAGACTGTCGTCATCATGGAACTTATCCGTAATATCGCTACCGAACATTCGGGTTATTCGGTATTCAGCGGAGTAGGAGAGCGGAGCCGGGAAGGCGCCGACCTTTGGAAAGAGATGAACGAAAGCGGTGTTACCGCCAAGACGGCCCTGGTTTTCGGTCAGATGAACGAACCGCCCGGCGCCCGCATGAGAGTGGCCCTGACAGGCCTCACCATGGCGGAATATTTCCGTGATGAGGGAGGCCAGGATGTGCTGCTCTTTGTGGACAATATATTCCGGTTTATCCAGGCGGGGGCGGAAGTTTCCGCACTTCTGGGCCGTATTCCCAGCGCGGTTGGTTACCAGCCCACCCTGGCCAATGAAATGGGTTCACTGCAGGAGCGGATCGCCAGTACCAGCAGAGGTTCCATTACCTCCGTTCAGGCCGTCTATGTACCCGCGGACGATCTTACCGATCCTGCGCCCGCCACCACATTTGCGCATCTTGACGCCACCACGGTATTAAGCAGAAAAATTGTTGAACTGGGTATCTACCCCTCTGTGGATCCTTTGGCGTCTACCTCCCGCATTCTCGATCCTGCTGTTGTCGGGGAGGAACACTACCGCACCGCCCGGCAGGTTCAGCAGATACTGCAGCGCTACAAGGAACTGCAGGACATCATTGCCATTCTGGGTATGGATGAACTTTCTGCGGAAGACAAGCTCACCGTAGTCAGGGCGCGGAAGGTACAGCGTTTCTTCAGCCAGCCGATGTTTGTAGCGGAGAAGTTTACCGGCATAGAGGGACGTTATGTGCCGGTAAAGGAAACAGTCCGGGGCTTCAGACTGATCCTTGACGGCGAATGTGACAGCGTTCCCGAACAGGCATTCTTTATGGCAGGTTCCATTGAAGATGTACTTGAGAAGGCAAAGTAGGTATGGCTGTACATTTTCCCTTTGAGGTACATACCCCCTATCGCCGTTTCTTTGCGGGGCAGGTACAGGCAATAACGGTGAGTCTTGTTGACGGGGAAATTACCGTTTATGCCAATCATTCATTCTTCACCGCTCCGGTCTCTACCGGCCTGCTTAAAATAAAGGACGAAAACGGGGAATGGAAAAACGCCTTTGTTACCGACGGAATTCTCGAAGTGAAAGACCACAAGACCATACTGATGGTTGACGCCGCCGAATGGCCGCAGGAGATAGACCGTGAGCGGGCACAGGCCGCCATGAAAAGCGCAATACAGAACCTTCAATCGGGAATGCTCAAGTTTGAAATGGACAATGCCAGGGCCGGTCTGAGGCGTGCGCGGATGCGGCTCAAGGTTGCGGATCAGGGCTAGTGCGTTTTTCTGTCGGAGTCCTTGTTTTATGCGTTTCCTTTTCACTCTATTGCGAAGAAAAGCAAAATTTTTTGTTTGGCGATCAATATATAATGTATCTCCTGGAGAAAGATAATTACATCGTTTTCCCCGATTACCGCGAACTGCATTTTTCTTTTGCCCCCGGGCGGGAATTAACACTGCAAAGAAAAGAAACGTACTATAGCGGCCTGTTCTCCCGGGAAACGGAAGCATATTTTGAACCGGCCGAACTTGCTCCCCCGGAAACAGTCAGGGAGCCTGCGATTTCCGTTACAGGCAAGAGACGTACGGGGAATTATTATTATTCCTGGAATCTGGGCGAGGCAGGTATCGGCCTGGCATTGCCTTTGAATATAAACAGTATCAGCCTCTTTCTCAATATATTCGACATATTCATCGAGCACAGGGATTCAAGCCTGGGCCTTGAAATAAATCTTTTAAGGTACCGTTACTATCCGCAGGATAATGGAGGCAAGGAAGATTACCTGGACTGTCTCAATCTTGGCATCTATTATAACCTGATCAATAAAACCGGCTATTTTGCAAAGAAAATATCTCCGAATGAAATGAATATTCTGGGCGGTCCCTTTGTTTCGGCAAATTACCTGAGCTTTAGGGACTGGAAGGACATAGATTACCGCAATTTTACCGTTACTGCGGGTTTTCAGTTCAGGTTCAGGAAGGAATACAAAGCCTTTAGAATGCCGGTACAGATTGTGGGCCTGAACACATCCTGGCATAACAATTCCGGCAAACACAAATTCTATACCGCAGCCTCCGTTGATCTTCTTGCCTTTGCCTATTACTGGGCAAACAGCGATCTTTATATCAAGCAGCTCCGAAAACAGGCTGATGATTTCCGGAGGGGAATATCGAAGGCCGGATTCTGAAGGGCGGGGCTATTGATCAAATGGTATTGAATAAACCATAATAAAGTCCGGCGTAAGGCACTTGTGCCCTGGGGGGTTTGCCGGTATATAAGGTGGCCGGCTTTATGGATAGACGCCATTTGGAGGAAATGATGCTTGACTATATAAACAGTTTTATAAAAGTCTGTACTATGGTATTCAAAGAATTTGCCGCTTGTGATATAAAAGCAGATAAAGTCATGTTCACATCAAAAAAAGAATTTCAGGAATGGGAAATAAGCGGCATCATTACAATGTCAGGCAGCGCACACGGTTTGGCGGTAATTTCAATGAAAAGCGTAACGGCGATTAAAATAACCAATTATCTGACAGGAGCACATCATAGTTTTTTGGATGATGAAGTAGTAGACGCAATAGGAGAAATTATAAACATTATAGCAGGGAATATAAAAAAAGAGCTGGAAGACGAATATCAGTTAAAAATATCATTACCCAGGGTAATCAAGAAAAAAGCTCATTTTGTAGTATGGCCAACGGAGAGAGAACGGCTGATCAGCATACCCTTTAAAATATATGACAACGAGACAATATGTTTATCAATCGGGATAGATTAGGTTTATTTGGAAGAAGGAAGGGAACAAAAATCTTCCAGCGCGTTACGCAGATCTTTCCGGTCTATGCCCCAGTTTCGGCCGAAACGGACAAGGAGAAAACGGCTGAGTTCCATAAAATGATAAAAGACCGGCTTGCCCGGGGGAAAGAGAAGCGGCACAAGATCGGGAAAGGGGCCGCGGTTTACGATAAGTTCCCAAAAGCGGGCAAAGTTTTTGATGGCGTCAAGTTCTGTTTCCGAAAGGGCCGCAGTGGAAACGGCTTCGTAAGGCGCTTCCGCCCGAAAATGCATGCCGTATGAATGTGTCCCTTCGCTCTGCGGGCGTAAGGAAGTTGGTTGTACGACACCGCTTTCAGCGGCTTGTGCATTACCGCGGGCGAGGGAGGAACCGGGAAGCAGCTTCAATATGCCGGGCTGAATTTCAAAGCCTGCGGCAGAAAGGGAGCCTGCAGTCAGGGCCAGCCAGAGCCGGTCAAATCCTGTGGCAAAGGAAGAAAAATCTTCCCCCGGCAGCGCGGCGATGAGGTCTGCGTGGATAAGCGCCCCGGTTTTTTCCCGGAGCATGCGGAGGCATGCGGGCCCTTCTTCCGTATTCCCGGCCCGGTTAATAATTGCCGCAGTATTACTGTTGAGTGTCTGAATGCCTATCTCAAGACGCAGCTTCCCCGGCGGGAAACGGCTCATCGCCTCCACAAGTTCCCGCGGAAAGAGAGAAGGCACCATCTCAAAATGAATCTCCGAAAATTCATCCGTATGCTTAAGGAAAAATTCAATGATACTGACGGCCCTCGCACTATTGACATTAAAACTGCGATCCAGAAATTTGAATGTCTTTACGCCCCGGCGGAGCAGGCTTTCCATGTGTGCAAGAAAAGGCTCCAGCGGGAATTCCCGGACTTTGCCCCGGCTTTCCGCGGGGCTTAAGCAAAACCCGCAGCCGAAGGGACAGCCCCGGCTGGATTCCACATAGCAGAGTTTGTGTTTAAGGTCCTCATCCGTATAGAGCCGGTACGCGGGATCGAAGAGGGGCGAAGTTACATCTACCGGTTCTGCGTGGATAAATTTATCCGCGGGTTTCCTGCCGGCAAGAATATCGCCGCATAACACAGGGAAGACCTGTTCTCCCTCACCCCGAATCACGCAGCCTGCATGGCGGAAGATCTCCGCATTTTCAGGCAGAAAGGAGACTTCAGGCCCGCCCAGAACAACAAAGGGAAGGGCGGAAGAGTCCGGCCTTGCGCCGGATGCCGCTTTCAGGGCCTTGAGCAGTTCCAGTGTTGCCCGGTGGTTCCATATTGAGACCGAGAGGCCGAGAATCCGGGGTCTTGCCGCAAGAATGGCTTCAAGCTGCTCCTCCGGGGGCTGGCGGAGGGCGAATTCCAGTATCTCACAGTGTTCTTCCAGTTCCCCCAGGTTTGCCTTGAGAAGACGGAGGGCCAGGCTGGGATGTATCCATTTGGCGTTGATTGAGGCAAGAACAATGGCAGACATAATTCAATACTATCCATAATGTTCAGCCTGGTATATAATTTTGAAATGGATTGGAGGATGATATGACAGTTCAAATAATACTGACAATTGGCTTTTTCTTACTTGCCGGTATTCTTTGGTATGGTGTTTGGAGAACAAAAAAAGATAAAAGGTAACGTAATTTTAACCTCTTGTAGGTTGAATAATTCCGTACTAAACTACAGTAGAATAGGAGCAAGCTCCGGGGTATGAACCCAGGATTGCGAATAAAAAGGAGTTTTTATGACTCAAACCATGCACTGGGGGCCCCGGGAGAGGCCTAATCTGGGCCACTGGATACCTTTAAGTGTCCAGCATGTCTTTGCCATGTTTGGAGCTACCATTCTGGTACCCATTCTGACGGGCCTTGATCCTGCGGCGGCCCTGTTTACCGCGGGCACAGGCACCCTGATCTACATCCTCTGTACCGGCGCAAAGGTACCCGCCTTCCTGGGTTCCTCCTTTGCCTTTATCCCGCCCCTCATCGCCATTACCGCAAGCCACGGCCTCCCCTATGCTCTGGGCGGAGCTGTGGCGGCCGGTATCTTCTATGTAATCGTGGGACTCATCATCCGTTTTGCCGGAACGGGCTGGCTGGACAAGGCCCTGCCCCCGGTGGTAATCGGCAGCGTAATTGTGGTGATCGGTCTTAACCTGGCTCCCACCGCCATGAGCATGGCTATGAACGACAGCGCGGGTAACTACAGCCTCGTATACCTCTCCATTGCTGCGGTAACCCTCGGTATAACTGTGGCAGCCAACATCTTCCTTAAAGGTTTTTTCAGCACGATTCCGATCCTTATCGGTCTTGTGTCAGGTTATCTCTTCACCCTGATCATGGGACTCTTTTTCCCCGCGTATGCGATCATCAATTTTCAGGAGATAAAAGACGCCGCGTGGTTCGGGCTGCCCAGGTTCGGTATTCCCAGCTTTGCCTTTGTCCCCTGCCTTACCTTCATAATCGTTTCCCTGGCTACAATCTGCGAACACCTGGGTGATACCCTGGTAACAAGCAAGGTGGTCGGATACGATTTCTATAAAGACCCCGGCCTTCACCGCACCCTGGCCGGCGACGGTATTGCAACCGCCTGGGCCGCATTCTGGGGAGGGCCGCCCAACACCACATACGGTGAGAACATCGGTGTCATGGCCATCACCAGGGTATACTCGGTATGGGTTATCGGCGGGGCGGCGGTAATCGCGGTAATACTGTCGGTCTTCCGCAAGTTCGGCGCGCTCATTCAGACCATTCCCACGCCGGTGCTGGGAGGCATCTCCATGCTCCTCTTCGGGATAATCGCCTCAAGCGGCCTGCGTACCATCGTTGAAAGCGGAGTTGATTACAAGGACAAACGGAATCTGACCATTTCCAGCGTGATCTTCGTCATCGGCATCGGCGGCGGACGGCTTGCCTTTGCGATAACGGAAGGGGTGGAGTTCCAGCTTGCCGGCGTGGCCCTTGCCACGGTGGTAGGGATCATCCTCAACCTTATCTTCCCCGCAAGCCGGGAAACGGTCACGGAAAAAGAAAAGGGGGAATAGCGGCCGCTTTCCCAAAACTGAAGTTTTGGAAATGCCTCGGCCTCGGCGTTCAGGCCGCATCCCGCGTCAGTTTCTTCATCCAGTTCCAGCGGTTGAGCTTTACTACCGCTACCCAGCACTTGAGGATCTGATCGGATTTAAGGCAGGCAAAGGTAACCACCGGCGGAAAGTGAAACACAAAGGCCGAAAGCAGCGCCGAAGGGATCACGATGAGCCACACATGGATAAGATCGTTGATCAGCACAAAGCTGGTGGCGCCTCCTGCCCGGACAATACCGGTGAGTACCGACATCTGGTAGGAGGTGCCTACGATGGTTACCGAAAAGACGATGAGGAACTGCAGCGCATAGCGGTGAGCCTCCCCGGAGATATTCGGGAAGCCTGAGGCCAGAATTGCCGAACGGGCAAAAAAGATTGCAATGCCTGTAATAAGGCCGAAGCAGATAAAGATCACCTGCAGTGTTCCCGCGTATTCCTTCACCTTTGAAACATCTCCGCTGCCTACGGTTCTGCCGATGATCACCCCCGAGGCGCCCGCAATGGCATAGACCACCACCCCAAAGAGCTGATGAAGATTGGCCGCAATGGTGTTGGCCGCCAGGATCTCGGAGCCGAGCCTGCCGAGGATCGCTACCTGTGTTGAACCGGCAATACCCCAAAAGATGTCGCCCAGAATTACAGGGAAGCCGTAGCGGAAGAAGTCTTTGACCATGCCGGGAGTTTTGAGCCCCAGGTCAACAAAACGGAAGAGAAGGTTTCTGTCCATAAAACGGAAGTAGACAAGGCTCACCAGCATTTCCGCCACGCGGGCGATGAGGGTGGCAATGGCGGCCCCCCGGACTCCCAGGGCAGGAAAACCCAGATGTCCGAAAATCAGCACCCAGTTTAAAAAAATATTGATGCAGAAGCCGGTAAAGGAACTGATAAAGCCGATACGGGTGTTCTGAGCGCAGCGCAGGGCCGCCAGAAACACCTGGTTCAACACAAAGAAAATATAGGTAAAACAGACGATGCCGATGTACTTCATTCCTTCGGCAATTACCGCTTCGTCGCGGGTAAAGAGGCCCAGGATCTGCTGGGGCAGGAGAATCACCGCAGCGGTAAAGAAGATCCCCACGCAAAACCCCAGTTTCATCGTTATGGAAACCACTACCTTGGCGTTCCGGGTATCCCCCTTGCCCAGATACTGGGCGGCCAGCACCACCATAGCCGACCCGAGGCCCGCGCTGAGCATCTGAAGGAGCCAGTGCACCTGGTTGGAAACGAAAACCCCGGAGAGTGAAAAATCCCCCAGGGAACCCACCATAAAATTGTCTGCGAGGGCAATCCCAAAAGTGATAAGATTCTGCAAAGCCATAGGCAGGGCAAGTTTTATCAAGGTTGCATAAAACGATTTTTCTTTGATCAAAGATTTTATCCTGAAAAAATTATACTAACTTTTTTTGAAAGGAGCTAGAGCGGATACACAGTGTCTGCCCATAGATAGAGTCTGTCCTCAAGGTAACCGGCTTTGTGAACACGCCCTGTATAGACTGCCGCTGTCATTCTGACAAAGACCGCAGGATAATGCTATACTGCCAAAATAATGCCGTATCCTCTCCGCTATACCCTTTCAGGCCATATTTTTATCGGCCCTGAGGATGACTGTGATTCCGTGGTAGATGCCATGCTGGCAACGGATTATACCGAAGAGTTCTGTATTGCACTTGAAACCGATCCCCGGTTTATCGCCCGCCTGATGGATGCGGGTTTTCTCGTTATGTCAATGAAAACGGAGGACGGCGAGTGTATTCTCCTTCCCAAACTTCATCTGGTTCGTTCCGCCCTGTTCTTTGAGAGGCTTCATGTCAAAAAATCCATACGCCGTTTTTTGCCCCGTTATGAACTGCGTCCTGACGCCGGCTTTGAAACGATTCTTGACCGTTGCGTTGAAGTCCACGGAGACGACTGGCTCACCCCGCCGCTCGTAGAGGCAATAAAACAACTCCGCTTCCTGCGGGATCCTCAAGTCCGTCCCTTTTCCTTTGCCCTGTACCGGGACGGCAGGCTTGCCGCCGGAGAGTTCGGCATAGTTTCGGGCAGGATCTATACCAGTTACTCAGGCTACTATGAGGAAGACGATGCGGGAACCGTACAGCTTGTTCTGGCAAGCCGCTGGCTTGAGGATTCCGGCTTCAGCTTCTTTGATCTGGGAATGCCCCTGCCCTATAAATACGATCTGGGGGCGGTGGACATTTACCCGTCAGAATTCGTAAGACTCTTCCGTAGCGGACGGAATCATTGAATTTTTTGGAAATTTCATATATGATGCTTCTATAATGCCCTTTGGAAATTACAGCCTTGAGACGGGAAAGGCGCTGCCCATGGGAGCCGAACCGGATAGCGAAGGGGTGAATTTCTCACTCTTTTCCCGTCACGCATCGTCGGTATCCATAGTGTTCTTTGAGCACGAAGGGGCGGGCAGCCCCCGGGTGGAACTTAAACTGGATCGGCGGAAAAACAAGACCGGCGATATATGGCACTGCTTTGTACCGGGGCTCAGGGAAGGGACATTATATCTCTACCTCGTGGACGGCCCCTATCAGCCTGAAAAAGGCTTACGTTTTAACTGCCATAAGAGCCTTCTTGACCCCTATGCCAAGGCCTTAACGGATCTGGGCGGCTGGGATCTGGGTCCCTGCGTCTCCTACAACCGGGAAGATCCGGCAGGGGATCTTTCCTTTTCCTATGAAGACGATCTCCATACCATGCCCCGCTGCATCGTGGTGAATGACAGCTTTGACTGGCAGGGGGATCTTCCCCTCAACTATCCGCTGCGCTTCAGTGTGCTTTACGAAACCCATGTGCGCGGTCTTACCAAAAATGAAAATTCAGGCGTGAATCATCCGGGAACCTTCAAGGGGGTGATCGAGAAGATCCCCTTCTTCAAGGAATTGGGAGTAACGAGTCTGGAATTCCTTCCCATTCAGGAATTCAACGAGAAGGAAGGTATGCGCCGCGATCCCCGGACAGGACAGCTTCTTCCCAATTATTGGGGCTATTCCACGGTGGCCTTCTTTGCCCCCAAGGGTTCCTATGCGGCGGAAAAGAGTCCCGGCGGACAGGTGAGGGAGTTCAAGGAGATGGTCAGGGAACTCCACAAGGCGGGCCTTGAGGTGATTCTGGACATTGTTTTCAACCACACTGCCGAAGGAAACGAATGGGGACCTACTTTTTCTTTCCGGGGCCTGGATAACAGCATTTACTATGTACTCAATAAAAATAAACGTTACTACCAGAACTATTCAGGCTGCGGGAATACCGTAAACTGCAATCATCCGGTGGTACGAAGCTTTATCATGGACTGTCTCCACTACTGGGTAGTGGAAATGCACGTTGACGGCTTCCGTTTCGATCTGGCTTCGATTCTGGGAAGGGATCAACAGGGAAACATCATGGAGAATCCTCCCATGCTGGAGAAGATTGCCGAAGATCCGGTATTGAGTTCCACCAAGATCATCGCGGAAGCCTGGGACGCGGGCGGGGCATACCAGGTGGGCTGGTTCCCCGGCGGCCGCTGGGCGGAATGGAACGACCGTTTCCGGGATGATATACGCCGTTACTGGCGGGGCGATCCCCAGCTGACCCGCAGCCTTGCTACCCGGCTTTCCGGTTCCAGCGACCTCTATCTTCGGGACGGCCGCAAGCCTTTCCATTCGATCAACTTCATCACCAGCCACGACGGTTTTACCCTGAAGGATCTGGTTTCCTACAACTATAAGCATAACGAAAACAACGGCGAGGATAACCGGGACGGAGGGGACAACAGCAACAGTTACAACTACGGTTTTGAAGGCTCTACAAGAGACCCGGTATTGGAAACGATCCGGCAGCGGCAGCTTAAAAACTTCTTTGCAACCATGATGATTTCCCTGGGTACTCCGATGATCCTCGGGGGAGATGAGATGGCCCGTACCCAGCAGGGGAACAACAATGCCTACTGTCAGGATAACGAGATCTCCTGGTACGACTGGTCTCTTCTGGAACAGAACCAGGGACTCTTCCATTTTGTCAAAGAGATGATCGCCTTCCGGTTGAGGCATCCCGGTTTTATGCGGCCCGAATTCTATACAGGCCATGACGGAAATTACAACGCAATACCCGACATATCCTGGTATGACGAAAAAGGGGACAGTCCCAACTGGGACAAGCTGGGCTACTGCATCGCCATGCGGATAGACGGCAGCAAGGCGGAGATAAGCGCCGACAGGGATGATAACGACTTTTTTATCATGTTCAACGCGGGGTCCGATCCCGCGGTTTTCAAGGTAAGCGGACCTGAACAGGGCAGAATCTGGGTCAGGGCCATTGATACCAGTCTTGTCTCCCCCGAAGACATTCTTCCGCCGGGAGAGGAAAAGAATCTTCCCCAGCAGACCCGTTATGTCGTAAGGGCTCGCAGTATGGCAGTATTACTGTCAAAGGAAACAGGTTGATCTGTTGATGGATGAATCAAGCTTTATTTTTGCCGTGGATCTGGACGGTGTTGTCGGCGACTTTTACGGCGCCATGCGCAGGATTGCCGCGGAATGGCTCAATAAACCGCTGGAATCCCTCACCGAAGAGGTAAGCTTCGGCCTTGACGAATGGGACATTGACGAATTCGGCGGCTACGAGCGGCTGCACCGTTTTGCCGTTACCCAGCGGAATCTTTTCCGGGACATGCGGCCCATGGAACATGCCCCGGCAATGCTCCGCAAACTTTCCGGCAAAGGGGTAAGGATCCGCATCGTCACCCACCGGCTCTTTATCAAACATTCCCACCGGGAATCGATCAACCAGACGGTGGACTGGCTGGATAACTACGACATCCCCTATTGGGATCTCTGTTTTATGAATGACAAAGGCGCCGTGGGCGCGCATGTGTATATCGACGATTCCCCGGAAAATGTCCGGCGGCTCCGGGATCAGGGCTGCAGAACAATAGTTTTTACCAATTCTACCAACCGCAGCCTCCCCGGCCCCAGAGCCGACTCCTGGCTTGAAGCAGAAAAACTCGTCATGGAAGCCAGGGAAGAATGGCAGACCGGAACACTGGGGCTGTTTTAAGCTTACCAGGCCGCGAAGGGGTTTACTTCGGTAATTTCCGTGAGAAACCGGCCCGAGGCTTTCAGATAGCCTGAATCGGTAAAGTACCGGGGAAAGGCGGCAAGGCATATAAAGCCGCTCACGGTTTTGGGCCGGTTACGCTCCTGCCCGCGGAGAAAACTCCGCAGGGCCGCGCGGGCGGCATCCTTGAGGGCCTCTTCCTTGAGGGCAAGCCAGCCTTCTTCGTTTTCAGGCCCGCCCAGGGAGCCCGTGCCGTAACCCTGAATGCTCCGCACCATGCCGCTCTTCCATGTGGCCCTCCGGCGCAGCTGTAGTTCATTGAGGTAATAATCGGTTTCCAGGAAGAACCGATTGCCGAGAAGCCGGGCGTCCGTGGGCCGCAGCGCCGGATCTCCCCAGACTATGCTTCCCAGCTTTTCAAGTTCAATTTCTTCCGCAATGCCCCGGGCCCTTTCACCAATTTCGTAACGGAAAGACCAGCCGTAGATCATGGCCCCATAGTAGAGGGCCGACTCTTCCAGGGCCCGGCGTCTCAAAGTGTCCGGCCTCGGAGGGATCTCTTCATCCATGTAAAGGGGGCTTGGGGGCTCCACATCTATACGTACCTCTCCCCGCAGAACTTCCCGGGCCTGTGGATGTATCAGAATAGGAAGACAAAAAATAAAGGCGGTAATTGAGAGAAGACGGCTCATACTATCAGTATCGGCATTGTACTGTCTGAAGCTGTTTCAAAACTTCAGTTTCTGACCAAGCTCATCTGCCTGTAAGTTCCTTCCATGGATTTACCCTGTAGCGCAGGGCCAAATAGACCCAGGCCACGGCAAAACCTGCCAGATGGGTAAAGTGGGCCACCTTGTTGTTGAGCCCCACTACCGCGGAAATAATCTCCAGGGCGGTAAAGCCGAGGACTGCAACCGGAGTCCGCAGGGGAAGTATGCCCCAGATATAGATATAAGAATCGGGATAGAAGACCGCATAGGCCAGCTGCACCGCATAAATGGCGCCGGAAGCGCCCATGAGGGCGACATAGTAGGAACCGGTAAGCACGTAAACGGCAAAGGAGAAAATCCCGGCAAGAACGCCTGAGATAAAATAGAAAAGGAGGAATTCAGATGTACCCATACGCTGTTCCACCCTGGTACCAAATATGAAAAGGGCAAACATATTGAAGAAGATGTGGCCGATCCCCCCATGAACAAACATGTAGGTGATAAAAGTCCAGACCCAGCCGCCCTGCAGCACCACAGCGGGAATCATAGCCATATATCCGGCTATGAACCGCTGACCAAGAAACCTCCCGGCGGCAAAGACAAGAATGTTGATGATGATAAGGATCAGGACAGCGTTGCTATAACGGTATCGGGGAGGCATGATTTACCTTTTTTTTCTGTCCATAAGGGCAAGCACCAGGTCCCGTTTGCCGCCATTGGCAGCAGCCTGCATGGGTGTAAGCCCGGCTTTGTTCTTAACGGACTTGTCGGCCCCCTTTTCCAGAAGCAATTTGGCGGCCTTTACATTGCCCGCCATAACAGCATCGTGGAGGGGAGTATTCCCGTTTTTGGTACTTTCCGCATTGATATCCCAGCCATTCTGGATAAGAATACGAATCACCTCAATATTGCTTTGAAACATGGCGGCATGAAGGGCGGTTCTGCCCAAAGCATCACGCATATCACGGTCTGTATCTTCGGTTATTATTTTCTTCAAGCCTTCGGCATCTCCCCGGAAGGCGGCGATGAAGACTGCCTGGGGATGACTATTGCTCCGGGCAGGATTACTTTGAACGGGATCACTCTGGGCAAAAACAAAATGCCCCAAAAGGGAGAATATCATACTAAAAAAGAAAAACTTTCTCATACACAGCCGCTCCTTGCGGCGTATATAACCACTTCCTCACACTCGTGACCAAAGGCCACATACTAACCTACCTTATCGGCAGAAAAACAACAATCCCTTAGGTGATCATAGCAAGTATTTTTTTCAATCCGGCAGACGGATCTTCTGTGGGGAAATACTCAAGCCCCACGCTTCCCCGGTATGCCATGCCCGCCAATTCCCTGAATATGAAGGCATAATCCAGTTCCCCCCGGTAGATCTCGTGCCGTCCGGGGTTTCCCGCGCAGTGGATGTGGCCCACAAGGCCGATATTGGCCTCAAGCCGCCTGAGAATATCCCCTTCGCTGATCTGTTGGTGGTAAATATCGAAGAGAAGCCTGATATTGGGACTACCCGCCTCTTTTACCAGGGAAAACCCCTCGTCGGACGACTCAAGCCAGGCGCTTCGGTGATCGATTTTGGTATTGAGGGGTTCCAGAAGCAGGGTGATGTCCGTTTCCTGTAACAGATCCGCCGCGGCCTTGAGCCCTTCAAGCACGGAATTATACTGAAAATCCCGGCGGGCCCCCGTATCGTCCCCACCCTGGCTTATGAGAAGCCTTGTTCCGAATTTTTTGGCCGTCTCGATACTCTCTTTAAGACCCGCAAGCCAGGCTTCCCGGCGGCCGGGATCGGTAAGCCCAATGTGCCGGGTACAAAAGGTATGGCAGTCCAGGGAGAGGGCCTTTGCCTTTGCGGCCAGGGCATCCATGTCTCCTTCCCACCAGTTCCAGAATTCGAATTTACCGTAACCCGCTTCCTTTAGTTTTTCCAGAGCCGCTGTTCTGTCCATCCCCCGGAAAATGGAATCTATGCAAACCGAAAAGTCCATATTATTCTCCATGGATTTCGATTATACCATAACTCTTAAAAAAGTGGTATGTGAGGTATGAGAGAACTTGGTTCCGGGCGCCGGTGTGACTATACCAGTGGTTGGTAGTAATATTATAAATGGTTGGGCTGGCGCGAAAGCGCTATCCCGGCCAGCAACCCGGCCCCGCAAAGGCCGGGCATTGACAATTTGTTTTATATAATATTATAAATCCTATAGTATTACTAAGGAGTCGTCATGAAGAATAATATGCAGGATTTTTCCAAGCTGGGGGATCAAACCAAAGCGGTCCACGCCGGGGAATTCCCGGATCCCGTTACCGGCGCGTCATCGCCAAACCTGGTCATGTCCACCACCTTTGTTGTGGGCGCGGACACGGGGTTTTCGGTTGAAGGCATGGGTGAGGATGATCCTTTTGTCTATACCCGCTGGGGCAATCCTACTATACGGCAGTTGGAAGAAAAGCTCGCCCTTTTGGAAGAAGCCGAAACCGCCGTTGCCTTTGCCAGCGGTATGAGCGCCGCTACGGCCCTGCTGCTCCACAACCTTAAGGCCGGAGACCGGGCGGTGGTGAGCGATGTTACCTACGCGGCGGTGGCGGAGGCGACCAATGAACTCTTTCCCGGCCTGGGCATAGGCATCACCAAGGTTGATACGTCCGACCTGGAGGC
>JAISCR010000191.1 GCA_031265435.1 Treponema sp. | reverse complement strand
CAATTCGCTACACCGAAGACTGCCCGGAATCCACCCCGGAGGCCCTGGCCGAATTCGCGGCCATGGCGCGGGAACTGCGGAAAAGAAAAGAGCCGTTACGCCCTGTTATTGCCCTGCGCTTAAAACCCGATGTGCTGGCAAAATACAAGGCCCTGGGGAGAGGTTATACCGGCATAATGGCCGATGTGCTGAACTATGTAGCGGATAACCCGGAGATACTTTCAAAGGCCCGCGGGTAAACCCCGTCCCTGGACGGTTGAACGGGTTCACCGGGTAAAGGTTAATTCTTCATCGCCAGTGAATCGGTAGAGGCGATAAATTCTTCTTCCTCCGGGGCCGGGGCATTGAACAGATCCATGGCTTCCTGGAAACGGGCTTCAATGCGGCCGCGGTTTTCCAGAATCCTTACGGCATAGTCGAGTGTCCGCCGGGGGGTGCCGCCGGAATTTACCCGGCCGGTGCCCGCGTTGTACATGGCAAGGGCCACCAGTTCCGAACCTCCGGTATCCAGGCACCAGCGCAGATGTCCGAGGCCGTACCAGGCGTTGACTGCGGACTTGAAGATGTCTTCCTCGGAGAGTTTGGGGAAACTGCGGCTGTTAAGCTGAAACAGGCCCCTGTCTATGGAGTGATCGTTATTCCTGCGGTTGATTGCGCCGGGTTTATAGCGGCTCTCTTCCCAGCAGAGGGCAAAGGCCAGGCTGGGGGAAATATCGAAGTATTCGGCGTTGACCAGTATGGCCCGGGCCGTCTCCGGTGAACCGCAGAGGGAACTGAAAAATTCAAGCACATGATTCCTGTTTGAATAATCCTGCCACGCGGCAAGAACAATGTCGGCCCTGTCCTGCTTTTCAGCAAAAATCTCCGGGGAAACCGCGGCAAAGGGGGAGGCCCGTACCGGTTCATGTCCGGTGCTTTCCCTCTCCACAGGCGGATTCAATATACTGTTTACGGATGCGCTTACAAGGGCGCAGAGAATGAGTGAAGGCAGAGTTCCCGCAAAAAGCGGCGCCGTTGTTTCGCAGTGATGAAAAAAAACTGTTTTACTGTCTCCTGTCATGCTGTTTCCTGTTCTATGACTCTGACTTTGATGATTCCGTTTACCGCAACAATCTGCTCAAGAGCCGCTACGGGGATCGCCTGTTCGGTATCAATGATATTATAGGCTATTTCGTCCCGGTGATGGTTTATAAGGTCGGTAATGTTAATGTCTGAAGACGCAAGGATCGTAGTGATCTGCCCCACCATGTTGGGAATGTTTCTGTTGACTACAAGGAGACGGTGGCCGCTTCGTATATCAAGCCTGCAGCGGGGAAAATTTACCGAATTTTTAATCGCTCCGCTTTCAAGATAATCGATGATCTGCCTCGCAGCCATGACGGCACAGTTATCCTCCGCTTCGGGAGTTGAGGCTCCCAGGTGGGGGATGCAGATAGCCTTTTTACATGAGAGAAGTTCTGCCGAGGGGAAGTCGGTAACATAGCCTGCGAGTTTCCCCTCTTCCAGCGCGGCAATAACATCAGTCTCATTCACGAGTCCTCCCCGCGCAAGATTGATGATCCTGCCGCTCTTCTTCATGAAGCGGAATTTTTCCGCGTTGAGGAGCCCCCTGGTAGTATCGCTCAGGGGAAGGTGAAGGGTAACATAGTCGGCTCTTGAGAGGAGGCCTTCAAGCGTGTCCGCCCGCTGAACCTGGTGGGAGAGGCTCCAGGCGGCGTCCACCGAGATGTAGGGATCGTAACCGGTAACCTCCATGCCCAGGGCAATAGCGGCATTTGCCACCATCGCGCCGATGGCTCCCAGCCCCACCACCCCCAGGGTTTTGCCGAAAAGTTCAGGCCCCTCAAACCGGTTTTTTCCTTTTTCCACAAGGTCGGGCACCTGATCCGCCATGTCGGCTATGCTGTTCCCCCAGGTCACGCCCCCAAGAATATTCCGGGAGGAGAGGAGCAGAGATGCCAGAACCAGTTCCTTTACCGCGTTGGCATTTCCTCCGGGAGTATTAAAAACCACGATTCCCCGCTCGCTGCAGGAGGAAACAGGAATGTTGTTGTAGCCTGCCCCGGCCCGGGCGATAGCCTTGACCGATGAGGGAATCTCGACGCTGTGAAGGTCCGCGCTCCGCACCAGAATGGCGTCAGGATGGGGAATTTCGCTGGCAACTTCATATTTGTCCCTGGGAAAGAGATCGAGCCCCAGGGAGGAAATCTTGTTCATGGTTTGTATCTTAAACATACTCTGACTCCTGCTTCTTTAATTTAAGCCTCTCTATAATGCGGACAGACTAATTCAGACTCCGCTCAAATGTTTCCATGAATTGTATAAGAGAGCGGACACCTTCAATGGGCATGGCATTGTAGATGCTGGCCCTCATGCCGCCCACCAGGCGGTGCCCGGCAAGATTCACCAATCCTGCTGCCGCCGCCTCTTTTACAAAACGGTCTTCGATGTGCCTGCGTTTTTCACCGTCTGTTTCCCTGGGAACAAAGGGAATGTTCATGAGGCTCCGGCTGTTTTTTTCTACCGGCGAAACAAAATGTTTTGAACGCTCAAGATAATTGTAGAAAAGCCCAGCCTTCTCCCGGTTGATCTTTTCAATTGCCTCAACTCCCCCCAGATCCTCAAGCCACTGCAGCACCAATCCTGTCATGTAGATGGCATGGCAGGGCGGAGTATTATACATGGAAGCTTCACCCGCGTGAATGTCATAACGGAGCAGAGCCGGAGTCCGGGAGGGAGCATGCCCGATAAGATCCTCCCGGATTATCACTACGGTGAGCCCTGCCGGCCCCAGATTTTTCTGGGCTCCCGCATAGAGGATGCCGAATTTTCCCACGTCAATGGTTTCCGAAAGGATACAGCTTGAAACATCGGCCACAAGAGGCACGGAACCGGTATCGGGAACGGAAGGCCAGCGGGTACCCACAATGGTATTGTTGAGGGTGATGTGGTAATATGCCTCCCCGCTTGCCGGGGCCGGAGCCTGGGGAATATAGGTATATGCCCTGTCTTTGGAAGAGGCGGGGATGGAAACCTCAGCATATTTTGAAGCCTCGTCCGCGGCCTTCTTTGCCCAGATTCCCGTATCCACATAGAGGGCCCGTTTCTTCGGTTCTCCCTCCGGAACCGCGGCCAGATTTAGAGGCACCATGGAAAACTGCAGGGAAGCCCCGCCCTGGAGGAAAAGAACCTTGTAGTTCTCCGGAATACCCATAAGGGAACGAAGCAGGGCTTCGGTCTTTTCGATGATGGGCTTGAAGTCCTTTGAACGGTGGCTCATCTCCATTACCGACTGGCCCGTACCATTGACATCGCACATTTCCGCCGCCGCTTTTTCCAGCACCGGCAGGGGCAGGGCCGAAGGCCCCGGAGAAAAATTGTAAACACGCTTCATAAAAGTTCCTCCTTAAATTTCCTTACAAATTTCCTCAGGCTCGCGGCCCGGGGGGACAATATGTATCGCCAATTCCCGCAATTCATCCAGAATAAACACATTCCGCACCACAATTTCCGGGGGCAGCCTGAGAGGTATCGGGGCAAAATTGAGGATCCCCCGGATTCCCGCCGCGGCAAGCTTCTCCGCAGAGGCCTGAGCTTCCGCGGCCGGCACACAGAGAATGGCTATCTCTATGCCGAAACGGCTCACCACCTCCTCTATCTTGTAGGCAGGATAGAGGGGAACGGCGGATTTCAGAATCTCCACCCGGTTCACATTCTTGTCAAAGCCCGCGGCAAGCTTAAATTCCCCGCCCAGGGAAAATTCAGGTTCAAGACTCCCGGAAATTTCTTCATTCAAAAAAGCCGATCCCAGCCGGCCCAGCCCTACAACACAAAATTTCCGCTCTTTATCGAGACCCAGGGCGCCGCGTATCGCCGGAACAAGAAGACGGGGCTCATAACCGCAGTTACCCCCCAAATGACCGTGCGCCCTCCCGGTTTCCCCCTCTCCGTTAAGACAGGAAACATCCTTCCGAATCGTGTGGCTGGGCCAGCCGGTAAGTTCCTCAATCCGGGATGAACTCAAAGGCTCGGCAAATTTTTCCATGATTCGCATAAGGTGAAGAAGCCGTACTCTGGCCGGCTCCGGTATTAAGGTCATAACCCGCCTTCTTAGATACAGCCTGAAACAAAATCAAGGCCATATCTGTGAAATATTTCACACTAATGATAATAAAACGGGAATGATTAGTCAAGTAAAATCGGTAAAGCCGCCAAGGGCAACGTCATTTAACGTTCATGTTCCAGGACAAAACCGCGAAACGGTTTTCGTCAAAACTGCCAGGTTTTGGAAGAAATTGTAACCGCCACGTCGAAGAAGTCGAAAAAGTTCCGGTACAAAGCCTCGTTTTCTCTTCCATCTGGTATATTTTTTTTTCAAAACATGCTGCTTTAAGGGGAATTTTGGCGCTGAAAAAGTAAATGACCTTGCCCCGTCTCCCAAAGCTTCCACGCGCCTTCCGGCACTCCTCATCCGCCATATCCTGTATCCCGTGAATCAGATAACTCAACACGTTCAACAAACAAAATACCTCGCTCGCATGTTCCTTCCCATGCCTTATTTTAGACATCTTTTTTTGAATTTGGAATTGCTGACCCCCGCCGCCGGTTGACACAATAAAAACGAGGCTATAAGGTAAATTTTAAGATGGCGTACGATATACATTACGGAAAAATTTGTTAAGATGATTGGAAATATAAAAGGATTGTAATACAAACTGGTGGGAAGCCATAAATGAATTTCCAAAACAACCCAAAACTTTTCGGCATAGCGTTAATAGTCATCGGTATCATATTCTTTATTCTGGTACTGTTTAATAAAATAGATATAGGCAACAATAA
>JAISCR010000018.1 GCA_031265435.1 Treponema sp. | reverse complement strand
CTACCGCCCCCCGGCTTGACGGCACAGGCGGCGGCAACGTTCCGGCCAAGACCCAGGCCCCGCCTGTTACATACAAAACGTATTTTAACGAGCGCAAAGGCACGGTTGAGCAAGTTCCGTCGGGTATTGATCCGGCTTTCAACTGGAACCAGGGAAAAGCCGTGAATAAGGCGGTACTACAAAAACTGGAAGAGGCCAAGCAAAACTATGAAAAAGCGGCGGCCGTAAAACCAAAGAAGGAATACCTCACCGCGAAAAAACTGGGAGGCAATATCGCCGCCATTGACGCCCAGATAAAAGGCGGGGGCGATAAAAAGACCGTGGCAGATCTGGAGGCAAAGAAGACAGAATACCAAGCTCTTCTCGATAAGAAATCCCTGGCGCTGGAAAAGAAAAAATTACTCAAAGAACAGGTCGCGCTTCAAAAGGAATTCGACAGCCTTACTGTTAAAACTTATAGCGGCATTTGGAAGGATGATGTAACAACAGTCGATTGGAAAACAAAATCGGCAACCATACAGGTAAAAAAAGATTATTATCTCGACCAAATAAACAACTACGGATTGCCGCCTGATGTTGCTGCACCGCTTCAGAAAAAATTAGCGCTGCTGGAGGAATTCTCCGCCGAAGGTAAACATTACTACGAAGTCCAGACTGGCCTGAAGCAGATTCAAAACTCCTTGACAGCCCTGAAAAAAGGCGGTATAGTAAAACCTGGATTGGATGATGCCTTCTCAGAGGCCCGGAAAAACGCAGCTCTCTGGGCAAAATCCCCCAAAGAGGCAGACGAGGCTCTACGGGAAGTTTGTGGCAGGGTCTGGCAAAAGGCTACAAAGGTGGAGCGCAAGGCGATTTATGATTATACCTGCGGCTCCGGCGGTTTCAACCGTCCTCTGCGCGGCTATGATAAAGACTGGCATTCCTTCAAGGGTATTGGTAAAGTTGACTTAAACAACGAAGGCAGGGCCAAGGCTATTAAGGAAATGACCGACCTGATTAACAATTCCAGCTATGATATTGACATCTGGTTACAGCGGGGCGTGGAAACTTCCCAGGGTGCGGCAAGTTTTCTGGGAATATCAGAAAAAGACTTGAGGAACTTGACGCAGGGCCAACTGGAACGATGGCTCCTGAACGAAGATATTACAGATCAGGCTTTTGTTTCTTGTGGAAGCGCAAAGGGGAAGGGGTTTGGCGGGTACATTTTTAATATTTTTTGTCCCAAGGGGACAAAGATGATGTATAGCGAACCCTTTAGCAGTTATGGACGTGGTACCGGACTGAACTGGAACGGTATAGCAAAGCAGTTGGATTTTGGCCATGAGGATGAAACGATTATCCAGCGCGGGACGACTTTCAAAGTGATCAAGATTGAGAAGAAAGGTGGCAATACCTACTTTGATCTTGCAGTTGTTTCCCAAATTACCGGAGGGTAATGGAATGAGCGAAAAAAGACCTCGCTGGGAAAGTGAGATGTGGAACACCGTACAACCGAATCCCAGAGCGTGTGAGACCTGTATGTTTAGACCCTCTGAATTTAATGGAGTAAAATTAGACCGGGCAAATACCGCCAATTGTCAAATCTATGAACCTCCTGAATCGAAACCCTATGAAGTCTATTGGGATGGAGCGGAGTGTGAAAACTACGAGAAGAAAGGATGATTAAAATGACGGCAAAAGAACGGAAAACAGCGGCATCCTCGCTCCTCTTCGGCGTTGCCGTAGGTGATGCGCTGGGCGTTCCGGTCGAATTTCAGCCACGGGGCAGCTTCCGGGTAAACGGTATGCGGGGACACGGCACCTACAACCAACCGCCCGGAACCTGGTCTGATGATACTTCGCTCACCCTGTGTCTGGCAGATTCCCTTTCCCGTGGCTTTGCCCCGGACGATATAGCCCGGAACTTTATAAAATGGTATGACGAGGGGGCTTTTACAGCCCACGGTGAAGCATTTGACATTGGCATATCAACCGCAAAGGCCATCAACCGCCTCAAGGCGGAGGTTGCCCCGGAAAAGGCAGGGTGCACTGGGGTAGGTGAAAACGGCAACGGCTCTCTCATGCGGATAGCGCCGCTAGCGTTCTACCTAGCCGATAAGCCGGAAGTGGAACGCTTCCAAATCACGAAAACCATCTCATCCATAACCCACGCCCACTCCTGGTCTGTGACGGCTTGTTTTATCTACCTCGAATACCTGCGGAAACTCCTCAGCGGCATGGACAAGAAAGCGGCCTATGCGGAGCTATGCGGTGATTTTTCGAAGGGGAAGCCCTATATTGATGCCGAAACTTTGGGGAGGTTCGCCCGGATACTGCGGTCTGATATAAGCTCCCTGCTGGAATCCGCCATAAAGAGCGGCGGCTTTGTCATAGACACCCTCGAAGCCGCCTTCTGGTGTTTCTTTATCACGGACAGTTACCGGACCGCTGTGCTGAAAGTCGTCAATCTGAGCGAAGATACCGATACCACTGCGGCGGTAACTGGAGCTTTAGTCGGGCTTGCTTACAGAATAAAAACCATCCCTACCGTATGGCTTGAGGGTCTGGCCAGATATGGGAAGATTCTTCACCTTGCCGGGGCTATGCTGGAGGGCCTTGCGGCCTGAAATACGCACCCGTGTTCGTATTTGCCGGGGTATCCCTGACAAGGCCCGGCGGAGAAAAGTCTCTTCTCTTTTATTACACAATATGAAATCACATTACAACCGGGCCTTCCGATAAATACCGAAAATCACCAAAAAAAACTGCTATTCTCTGGCATTTCTAAATCTATTCTCTGGCATAATCA
>JAISCR010000163.1 GCA_031265435.1 Treponema sp. | reverse complement strand
GTGGCCAAAAAACAACTCGGCCTGGACGAGGAAGCCTACCGGGCCATCCTCTCCGGAGCCGGCGTTTTTAGCGCCAGGGACATCGCCACCGGCGCCCAGTTTAACGCGGTGATGAACGCCTTCGCCGCCCTGGGCTTCAAGCCCCGGGAGCCGGAGGTAAAACGTCAAAAAAGCACCCCCGGAACGAACCCTGGGTTCATCTCGGCGCGGCAGGAATACTACATCAGGGGACTATGGGCGCTGGCCAGCCGGGTCAAGGACGAAAAGAGTCTGCGGCGCATCGTGAAGCGGATCGGCAAAACCGACGACATCAGATTTCTTTCCCGGCAGGCGGCCTCGGCGGTGATTCTGGCCCTCCGGGATATTTGCTGGAAGGCGGGGTTCAACCCCGACAGCAGGGAGAAAAGCTATGCTGTGGACAGTAAAACAAACGGCCCGGTTTCTGGGCCTTGAGCTTCACCAGGTGTATTACCTCCTGGCGATGGGGCAGATCGAATCCGTCAGGGTGGGCAAGGCATGGCGGACACTGCCGGAGGCGGCGGCGGAATATGATAAGCGACACACTGAAAGAAAAAATAGAATCCCTGCCGGCAATTTTGTCTATCGGGGAGGCGGCGGACTTCTTTTCCGTTCGCTACCTGACCGTCTACCGCCTGATACGCCGGGGAACCATGCCGGCCTACAAAGACGGCGAAGGCCGCTGGTGCGTCCTGCGGAGCGACCTCAAAACATACTGCTCCCGAAACTCAAACCTGTAGTCCAGTTGGAGTTGTTTTCGGCGTGAGGGGAATTGGAGCGCATCCCCTGCCTTCGGCAGAAGACCGGGCTTTCCGGGGCTCCGCTATCGCTCCGGCCCCGGCGCTCTGCGCTGGGGCTGCTCCGCACCCCTTCAATCCCTTGAGCGGGGCTTTCCCGATGTATAAGAGCAGACTAAACACGAGGGCTTTACAGTATTCCTCGGCGGTGGTACTCTATAATTGGGCAAGGAGGTGCTATATGAACTGGCTTGGCAGAGTTTTTTTATTTGGTTTCATTTTGTCGTGTACCAATATATTTGCACAAGTATTAGATTCCGAAGATAGAGATTGGTCGTATTTTGTAACAACAGATGATGCTAATCCCGATATTAAAATTATGGGTGATTCGGACAGAGCATCAAGGGCTGCTCTTACCAATAATAAAATCCCGGCAAACACTCGTGCGCATAAATACATTGAATACGGGAATGGTTGTTTTGTAATAGCGGTCGAATCTGATAGGGTTTATAAATTTAGCGACGAGCCCTTTATGCCGTGGTCCGATGAATTTATTGTCGTGCTTTATTATGATTTTGGTGAGCAAAAATGGTACAATAACGTAGGAAGCTACTTTAATGTGAGGGGTATGCTTATAAAATTTGTCATCGAAATTAAATCAGACAATGTCCTGGAGGAAAAAAGAGACGATTCAACTTATTATACTTTTATCAGCGAAGGGATAGCGAGCTTTGTTGTCACGATAGGGGATGCTATCCAACAGGTTGATATACAGGTTGTTTCCTTGCCTATAAAACGCAATGTGTCCATTGATACTATAATCGAAACTATCGGCTTCCCGGATAAAGATATATTTGATGGTGTAGACTGGCCTAGAAATGAGTATAGATATGGTTTTTCCCTTGCTCCAGAACCGGGGCGGTCTATTTACAAACATTTTTACTTTTTCAGGAAGTATCCTTATCTTGTATTGTCTGCGGTTAATAATAAGATTGACGATATTAGTTATATGTGGATAAGTAACTAATCTACTCTTTAGGTTTTTCTTTTAAAAGTAGTATTCTACAGCCATAAAAGGGCAGTTGTATGATGTTTGATTTTGAACATTCACAAAGAGAACGTGAACTCTTACAGAGGTATCATGTCTTACAGAACGATGTTGAAAGGCTATATAGAGAGGGGGACTATAAAGCCGCCAAAAAGGTCTGTCTGGATATTTTAAAGGATATTAAAGCCCTAAAGGAAACGCGGAGCTTTGATGACATAAACAAACCATTTGCCGATTGTGCCATTTTAATGTTGTTTCCTGCGGGAGTAGATGATTCTGAAAAAGAGATATTAAAAACACTTTTTTCCAATAATATAATTGATATGAAGTATGTTTCTACATGGTTTGGTGAAATTAACCCCTTTAAAAAAATTGAATATGCCGAACAAACCTTTAACTTTTTCAATGAAATAGGTGTATTGACTCAAGAAGAGGCTGAGGCTTTTATTGAGAATGCTCGTGAGAACAACGGCGAGGTGATTTTACCAGATCCAGACTCCGAAAAAGGGTTAAAAATACTTGAACAACGCATGTTAGATTTTTTGGCAGCTAATCAGCCTATTCTACAAAAAGAATTCATAGCTTCTTTTCGTGTTGCTACCCCCAATATGTGGGAGGGTGTGCCGGGCGGTGTTGGTTATACCTTAGAAGGCGTCTTTTACGGCTTGTTAAATGACGGCAAAATACGGCGTGAAAAGGCTGGTCGTTCATTTAACCTTTTCGTAGCCTAACAAAACAAACTAAAATCCCCTTGAATTTTCCCCTTGACAGCGGCCCCCGCTAGGTTTATGGTGAAAGTACCAAAACCTTAGTGCGGGTCAACCGCTCTCGTTAGTTCAGCGGCTATTTTTATGCCCTGACGGCAACTCTGTGTATTTCCCCGAGTGTCGGGTATCCGCGAGGACCCGGAGGTCTCACTAGGGCCTTGGTAACACTCGGGGTTTTTTATGCTCCGAGACCTAAACCTAGTGGAGGTTCCATCATGGAATCAATCCAAACCTCAGAACGGGAAAACAACCAATTAGTACCGTTCGCCTTCGAGAATCACACCGTAAGAGCGGTTGTGGTTGAAAACGATCCGTGGTTCGTAGCCAAAGATGTGTGTGACACATTGGGACTTGCCAACCACAGAAAAGCGGTTGGGGATTTGCCGGAAAACGAAAAGGGGGTAACTACTGGTTACACCCCTGGCGGCAAGCAGAAGATGCTCACGGTCAACGAGCCGGGCCTGTACCGGCTGGTATTCCAGTCCCGGAAGCCGGAGGCGGAGAAGTTCAAGACCTGGGTGTTTACCGAGGCGCTGCCGTCCATCCGGCGGACTGGGATGTTCCTCCCCGAGGGGATTAACGCCACGATCCGGGCGACCGTGACGGACGTGGTGGCCACCATGGAGCGGGAAGCCATCATGCGGCGGGGGACCCTTTTAACGGCCGAGGAACGGCGGTTTATCACGGGCCACGCCGGCTACCCGGTATGGCTCATCGCCGCCCTCACCGGCCGGGGGGAGCGGACCATCCGGCGGCTCCTGAAAACCGCCGAGCCCGCTCAGCCCTCCCTGTTTGAGGAGGCCGCGCCGTGAACGCCTGCGACCGGCTTATGGACATTGTGTCCCGGCTTGCCGTGGTGTCCGACTTTGTCCAACGCCTTGACGACGATAGCTACCTTCTCGACAAGGACACCCCCGCGGGCCTGCACCTCATTGTGATTGACTGCATCACTGATCTGCGGGACATTATCGAAAAGGACGGCCTCTCCGCCCTGCCTGAAAAATAGCGCCCTATTCGCCGGGCCCGCCTTGTGGCTGGCCCGGCTTTTTTATCCCCTTTAGAGCGGCCCCCTGTCAAACCCGGTATCCTTTCCCTATGGCAATTATCCGTTCAATCGACGCCCTGGACCCCGCCTTCCGCCCCCAGGCGGTGGAGTTTCTCCGCCGTCTGGCCGACGCGGACATCCAGTACCGCATCGACGAGACCCTGCGGACCCGGGACGTGCAGGAAGCCTACTGGCTCCAGAGCCGGGCTCCCCTGGAGGAAGTTAACGCCGCCCGGGAAAAGGCGGGGTTGTATCTTCTGACCGAGGCGGAAAACCGGGTTACTGTTACCTGGACCCGGGACAGCGCCCATTTTACCGGCAGGGCCATTGACGTGGTTCCCCTCCTGGGCCGCGGGGACGGCCGGTTTTTCGTGCCCTGGGATTACGCCGCCTATGCGGGAATATGGCAACGCATGGGAGAAATCGGCTTGAGCCTGGGCCTGGACTGGGGCGGCTCCTGGCCGCCGCTCATCGGCGGGGTAATAGGCAAAGATCCGCCGCATTACCAGAAGTAACGATCCCGGAACACGCCGGGACATAGTCCCGGTAGCAATATGGAGGTTTGCATGATCAATCTTTTTCCCGCGTTCATCGTCATCGCCATACTCCTGGTGGTGGCGTTGACGGAAATCGTCAAGCGGCTGGACAAGAAGGACCGGCTCAAGGGATACCGGGTGTATCTGCCCCTGGCCTTCTCCTTCGGCGCCGCTGCCCTGCTGCGCATCGGGGGCTTTTTCGCGCCCCAACAGATGTGGTTCTGGTGGGCGGCGATCTTCGGATTTTCAGTGTTCGCCTTTGAGGCGATCCTGAAAAAGATAACCACCGCCCTGGGCAGCCGGGACCAGGCGCCATTCTGATGGAAAAGTATCTGGCACTGGCGTCGGGCGCCTGCGCGGTCCTGACCTTTCTGCTGGGCCTTTCCCTCCGGGGCAAGTCCGGGGCGGGGGCCGCGGATCTGCCCGTGAACGGCAAAAAAATCGAGGAGGAAAGACGTGCGATTGAAAACACTCCCGCCGCTGATCTGGTTGACGCTGCTCCTAACGCGGCCGATCTTCGCTCAAACGCCGAAACAATCGCCGGAAGGTTCCGCCAACGTCTACGGGATAGAGTTGGAAAGCTCCTATCCGGGGACCACGCTGCTGGAACTGATGAAAACGGCTGAGGAGGAAATCGACGCGGCGGTTGACGAAGCTTACGCCGAAGGGTACAAGGCCGGCGTGATGGAATACGCTCCGGAAGCGGCGTTGTATAAAGCGCTAACCACAAGCATGGAAAAGACTCTGGAAACGGAACGAAAAAAAAGCCGGTTCTTCTGGCCGGCGGTGGGCATATCGGCGGGAGCCTCCTTTGCGATGGGGTTCCTCTGCTCCCTTTTAATAGCGGGGCGCTGAGTGGACTTCGCGGCGCTCTTTCATATTATCCAGTCCTGGGGGCCTTCGGCCATTTCCTCTTGCCTGGTGGTCGTGGTCCTCTACCTCGTCAAAAAGGTAGACAAGAACGGCGAAGAGGACGCCCGGCGGGCGAAAAGTTTCCAGGACCAGCTTGAAGCGAAGGTCGGGGAACTCCGCGCCGACATGAACCGGGTGCTGGACGATTACGGCAAGCGGCTTTTATACGTTGAAAAGGAGTACACCCGGAACGAGGTGTTTCTCCGGGAGCTGTCAGGCTGGAGGACCGAGATCAACCGCCTGTCAGACCAGATAACAACGCTGTTCGCTGGCGTTTCACAAAATATTTTTCAGATGTTAAACCGGGGGAAAAATGAAGGATAAC
>JAISCR010000123.1 GCA_031265435.1 Treponema sp. | reverse complement strand
GGTATGGCAGACAGCGCTCATATACGCAATTTTTGCATTATCGCACACATTGACCACGGCAAGTCCACCCTGGCCGACAGGCTTATCCAGAAAGCCCATATTGTGGAAGACAGGAATTTTCAGGACCAGATACTGGATACCATGGATATTGAAAGGGAGCGGGGCATAACCATCAAGAGCCAGGCCGTTACCCTGCCGTATACCGCCGCCAGCGGTGAGGCATACCTCCTCAACCTGGTGGACACGCCGGGGCATGTGGACTTTAGTTATGAGGTTTCGCGGGCCATCAAATCCTGCGAGGGCGCCCTGCTCCTCGTGGACGCAACCCAGGGCGTTCAGGCCCAGACCCTTTCCAATATGTACCTGGCCCTGGAACATGACCTCGAAATCATTCCGGTAATCAACAAGATAGACATGGCCGCGGCGGACATTCCCTCGGCGCGGCATCAGATTGACAAGGACCTGGGCCTTGACGGCGAAAGCGCCCTCCTGGTTTCGGCCAGGCAGGGCACGGGCGTTGACGAACTCTTTGAGGCCATAGTAAAGCGTATTCCCCCGCCTCCGGGGGATTCATCCCTGCCCCTCAAGGCGCTTATCTTTGACTGCCATTACGACCCCTACCGGGGGGTGGTGGTTCACGTGCGGATATTCCAGGGCACCATGCGGCGCGGCATGAAAATCCGTTTTATGGCGGCCGGGAGCGATTATGAGGTTGAAACCCTGGGCGTCTTTAAGCTCGCCCTGGTCGAGACGGACGAGCTTGGCGCGGGGAGCGTGGGCTATGTGATCGCCGGTATCAAGGCGGTGGGGGACATACGGGTAGGGGATACGATAACCGACGCGGCAAAGCCCTGCGATGAGGCCCTGCCCGGTTTCAGGGAAATAAAGCCCGTGGTGTTTTCTTCGATTTATCCTGTGGACTCCAATGATTATGAGGAACTTAAAACCAGCCTCGAAAAACTCAAGCTCAATGACGCTTCCCTCATTTACGAGAAAGATTCTTCGGCGGCCCTGGGCTTCGGTTTCCGCTGCGGCTTTCTGGGCCTCCTGCACCTTGAGGTAGTCCAGGAAAGGCTTGAGCGGGAATTTAACCAGTCCATCATCTTTACCGCGCCGTCGGTCAAGTACCGCTTAAGCCTCCGAAACGGCGAATCCCTCCTGATAGACAATCCCATGGAATACCCTGATGAGGGAAGCATCGCAAGCGCCGAAGAACCCTATATACGGGCTTCGGTCATTACCCCTTCGGGCTATCTGGGAAACATCATGACTCTCTGCCTTGAGAAACGGGGCGTGCAGACTAACATGACGTATCTGGACGAAAAAAGGGTGGAACTGGTATACGACATGCCTCTTTCGGAAGTGCTTTTTGATTTTTACGACCGCCTTAAAAGCATCAGCAGGGGTTACGCGTCATTTGATTATGATATTACCGGGTATAAGCCCACGGAACTTGTCAAACTGGACATACTGCTCAACGGCAAGGCCGTAGACGCCCTCTCCCAACTGGTATTCAAACAAAACGCCCAGGCCAGGGCCCGCATGATCTGCGAGCGCCTCAGGGACGAAATCCCCCGCCAGCAGTTCAAGATACCTGTCCAGGGCGCCATAGGCAGCCAGATCATAGCCCGCGAAACCGTCAACGCCCTCCGCAAAGACGTACTCGCCAAATGCTACGGCGGCGACATTACGCGCAAGCGCAAACTCCTCGAAAAACAAAAAGAAGGCAAAAAGCGCATGAAGATGGTCGGCGATGTCGAACTGCCCCAGAGCGCCTTCCTCGCGGTGCTTAAAACCAGTGATGAATAGATTTACATTTTAAATTTTACCATTGCCGTAAGGCTGGGGTTTCCATTCGCGTCAAAATCCGGTGCAACTGCAACCGAAAGGCTTTTTGCGTAAGTAAACGGACGAATCAATTCAAAAATGCGGGTTCCCATTAATATGCTAAACCCAATATAAACAAACCTGATATTTGGAAACGAAAATTCTGTAGTGCCATCTGCACGATCTTCTGATGTGGGAATTATACCGGCAACAATAAATGCGAACCCTCCCAATTCTCCACACAAACCAACAACACCGCCCAGTGTATCACCTTGCACAAAGGAACCAACCCCGGCGCCAACAAAAAAATTTAAAGCAAATGCTATCCATTTATCGTCTTCGATCTTGGCAGCATTGCTGTCGGCAAAGGGAGATACTGTTAAGGAATAATTTGAAAATGCGTTATCTCCATAATAATTCATAGGATACTGGGAAAAAAGTTCCTGTCCAAAAAGACAGTTGCTCAACAGAACAAATCCGCAAAAAAGAACCAGCTTTTTCATCGTTTTCTCCTTTGGTTACAGTATACTATATTCCAGGAAAATATGTCAACTAAACGTTCCGGCGCTATACGACGTTTTGGCGGCGAAACGTTTAGCAGTTTGTTATGCAACGTTTGGATTTGCTTTGTCTTTTATATCTTTATTTTACCCCTTTCATACAGCACTTCCGGATCTAAATCTATTCCATTAGCCCACCCTATTGTATCAAATGAAATCCTTACGCTTTTAAATATTTTTTCATCTTTCAATGTTTTGAATAAACCAGTATCCATATACGGTTTTACATCAAATATTTTCACTTCTTTATTTTCAAATGTCAGCTCCAATTCAAAATTCTTTAATACTTTTACTTTATTCACGGATAAATACATTCTTTTACTACCTTTATTTTAATGGATCAATATTATATGGAAGTTCCCCGTTTTGGGCTAATTCCCAATCAGCCATCAATTCATCTTTATGTAGAACTATCCATGCAGAAACCAGTTTTTCTTTATCCACAGGAATGTTTCCTTCTATCTTTTCTCCGCTCTTTATGTCAAAAATAGCTTTTTTCTTTTGATAAATGGCGTGAATGTGTGGAGGATTGTGTTCCTTTTTTCCGAGATACATCCTTATTAATATTCCATAAAACATTGAAATCGTTGGCATGAATTTATTGTACTTCATTGTTTTCTTTTTTTCAACACGTTATTCGTCAATAGTTTCACATAAAATTTTTATGTATGATATTTTATACATTGTTATTAAATGTTCCATAAAACCCGTTCTATTAATTGATACTGATTATGGATAATATCGTGTTATCGGACAATTTTAGTTACCGCGGAGGTTTGCTATAAACAAAACATTAAAACATCTCCCGTAAAATTCACCGTGTAACCTCCGGCGGGGGGAATGCTTTTTAGAGGCAAAAGGTTTTGAATTTAACGGGGAAATATTTTGAACATACTCAGGTTTTGTTTTCTTTTACCCGCGATCCTCGTCCTGTCAGGCTGCGCCTTGTTGCAAAAGGACATGGCGGTAATTCCCGACGAAAGGGCGGGGCCCAATCTGGTTATCTATTTCGCGGAAGACGGCCATACCCGGCGGGTCGCCCGGACCATCGCCCGAAAAACCGGGGGCGAGCT
>JAISCR010000142.1 GCA_031265435.1 Treponema sp. | reverse complement strand
CCGTTGATCTCCAGAATCGGCTTGATATCCGGCATCTCGGTCTGCCCCATGGCTTTGAGCATCTGGGCCATCTGGAGGGAGGGGTCGTTTTCGTCCGCAACGATACAGGAAGGGGAATCGTGGAGCCGCCGGGAAAGTTTCACGTCCTTCACCCGGTCGCCCAGGGCCTTCTTCACCTTATCGAGGATCGGTTTGATCTCCTTTTCAGCCTTCTTGTCCTGCTTCTCACCCAGTTCCTCATCGGCGCCGGCCCGGTTCACCGCCTTGAGTTCCCAGGTCTGGGCCTCGCTCTTGCCGTCCGTCTCCGCCGTCTCTTTCCGGTAACTGTGGAGGGAGGGGATCACAATCTCGTCGATCTCTTCGTCCATGATGAGAACCTCAATACCTTTGGCGGTGTAGGCTTCCAGAAGGGGTGAGGCCCGGAGGGTCTTTTCATCCCCGCCGGTGATGTAATAAATGTGCTTCTGATCCCCTTTCATCCGGGAAACGTAATCGGCAAAACTGGTCCAGCCTTCGGCCTGGGTGCTTTTGAACCGGACCAGTTCCTGGATGGCTTCCCGGTTGGCGAAGTCCTGGTAGAGCCCTTCCTTGAGGGGGCGGTTGAACTGGGAAATGAAAGTCTCCCATTTCTTTTTGACCTCCTCCGAACCGGAGGCCGCGGTATCCGCCAGAGTCTTGAATTCCCCCAGAAGCTTCTTGACCGATGCGTTTTTAATGTTGAGGAGGATCTTGTTCTGCTGGAGTATCTCCCGGCTTACGTTGAGGGGAAGATCCTCGGAATCAATGACCCCCCGGACAAAACGGAGCCAGGTAGGCATAAGCTCCTTGTCGTCATCGGTGATAAAAACCCGTTTGACATAGAGCTTGACCCCCGGCTTGTAATCCGCGTTATACATATCAAAAGGCGCTTTCTGGGGAATATAGAAAAGGGTGGAGTATTCCAGAGTCCCCTCGGCCCTGGTGTGGATGTAGAAGAGAGGCGGCTCCGTATCGCTGCCGAACGGCGAGTTAAAACCCTTGTAAAACTCGTAGTAATCCTCTTCCTTAAGTTCCGATTTGGCCCGGCGCCAGAGGGCGGTCCCGGAGTTGATACGGTCGGTCTTGGTCTTGCTCTTCTTCTCTTTGCCCTTGTCGTCAAATTCCTTCTCGTCATAAGTCAGGTAGATGGGGAAAGCCACATGGTTGGAGTAGCGCTTGATGATGTCTTCGATAGACCAGCGGTTCGCATACTCCTGGCCTTCCTCGTTCAGGTGGAGGATCACCGTCGTTCCCTGGGTGTCGCGCCCGGCGCTTTCAATATCGAAACTGTCATTCCCCTCGTTTGTCGAGCCAAGGCTGGCTTGCCACTTCCAGGCAGCCTCCTCACCGGCCTTACGGCTGATGACCTCGATACGGTCCGCCACCATGAAGGCCGAGTAGAACCCCACCCCGAACTGGCCTATGAGGTTGGAATCTTTTTTTGCATCCGCGGAGAGCTTTTCCAGGAAGGCCTTGGTACCGGACCGGGCTATAGTCCCAAGGGACTCGATCAGGTCCGTTTCGTTCATCCCTATCCCGTTATCCGACACGGTGAGGGTTGCCGCAGCCGGGTTATCCGTCTCTTTATGGAAGGAAATATCGATCCGGGGATCAAAGCTGATAGTCTTGTAGGCATCGTCCGCGACGGTCAGGTATTTGAGCTTGTCCAGGGCGTCGGAGGCGTTGGAGACCAGTTCCCGCAGGAAGATTTCCCGGTTGGAATAGAGTGAATGGATGATGAGGTGCAGCAGCCTGCTGACCTCGGTCTGAAATTGGTGCTGTGCCATGAAGTGACTCCTTTTTCTATTGAGATAACGATAATAAATGAATTTGTATCTAAAATACTCAGAGAGAACCCTGCGGGGCAAGTAAATTATTTTGCGTATGAAGCTTTCCCAAAACTTTGTATCATTGCAAATTCCTCAAAAGTATCATATACTAACGTTATGATTTTTTCCGACCAAACGAGTATACTTTCCCGGACCAGGCTGTTTGAATCATGGGATGAAAAATCACTTGATGAAGCGGAGGAATTTTGTTCATTGGAACATTTTTCCCAGGGGAGTGTGATTTTCAAAGACGGTGAAGATGGAAACGCCATTTTTATTGTAAAGGACGGCGAAATAGCGGTAACCAGAATGGCGAATACCGGATGGGAACAGGAAATAGCCCGTTATGTTACCGGCGATTCTTTCGGAGAACTGGATATGTTGACCCGTGTCCCGCGGAACGCCGAGGCCCGGGCCGCCCGGACCAGTGAGCTGATCCGGTTTCCCTGCCGCGGCAAATCAATGGATGACTTCCTGAAAGACCACCCGGCTGTTGCCGCCCGGTTTTTTGATTCCTGCCTGGAAATTTTGGCCGGGCGGCTGCGCAAGGCTGCCGTAGTTATTGCGGAGAATGCCCCCTGGGTTCGGGAACTGCGGAATCAGGTGTACCAGGACAAGCTTACCGGACTTTTCAACAAAACTTTCCTCGTTGAGCAGCTTCCCTTATTTCTGAAAGACGAGCCCTTAAGCCTGATGATGATACAACCGGATAATTTCCGGGAGATAGGCGAAACCTATGGCCGCGCGGCGGAGAATGAAGCCCTGATCCTGATAGCATCGGCATTGAACCGCGTGGTAACGGAATCCGTGGAAGTCTGCCGGTTTGAAGGGGATGAATTCGCCTGTGTTTTTCCGGGTATGGATATAGACGGCGCCCGTGATATGGCGGAAATCATCAGGGTTATGCTGAACAACCTCGATCTTTCCCCCATTACGAGCCTATCCACTTTTCATTTGACGGTCAGCATAGGAATCGCGGTATACCCCGCCTGCGCCGGGGAGGCAGAAACACTTATTGAATTGGCGCGCGGGCTCCCTTCTATAGGGCGGAGCCGGGGCGGGAATAAAATACTATCCCCCGACGATAGATAACATTTTATAAGGAATTTGTTCAATAACTGAAGTTATTGAACAAGTCTATTTGTTTCATGGAGGAAGTGTTGTGCAGGTACTTAATGCGGCGCTGAAAAACAATACTCTTTTTGCGGATCTGACGGGGCCGGAACTGGACGTGTTGGCAGGGCAATTAAAGGAAATAAACTGCCGAAAAGGCGATATTATCTACCGGGAGGGAGATGAAGGAAACACGATCTACGCGATCCTTGAAGGAACCCTTTGCACAGTAGTACTGCTTCCAAACGGGGAAGAGTTTCACCTGGCCGATTTTCCCGCGGGTGGTTTTTCCGGCAGTATGGAATTTCTGGAAAAAACGCCGAGACGTTCGGCCTGTAAAGCCGCTGATGATTCGCGCATCGTTTCCCTGAGCAGGGATAGTTTTAATGTTCTTTTAAGCGCCCATTCCGGAACCACGGTAAAGATCATGTCGCGTATGCTGGGTATGATTTCCGAGCGGCTCACCAGGGAAGGATCGGTGCTTGCTGAAATGGTGCGCTGGGGAGAGGACGCCCGCAAACGCGCGATTGCCGATGAGCTGACCGGGCTCTTTAACCCCCGTTCCTTTGATGAATTTCTCCCTATCTATATAGCACGGACCAAGGCCGAGGGAAGACCGCTTTCCTTCATTATGCTTGATATCGATCATTTTCTCGATTTTAAAAAACAATATGGCGAGGCGTTCGGCAAAACGATGCTCGTTAAGTGTTCAAAAATCTTCAGGGAATCTTTCCGCAGAAACGATGTTCTGTTCTGGTACGGCGGTGATAAATTCGTTTTTCTGCTGCCCGACACCGATGCGGGCGCGGCGCTGAAACTCTGCAATGCCGTAGCGGGGCAAATACGGAACGCCAGGTTTCCCGAATATCCTGACGCCGTTGTCACCGTCAGTATCGGGATAGCGGCCGTACCGGAGCACGCGGAAAACGTGGTGAATCTCAAGGATGCCGCCGACAAAGCGCTGTACGCCGCAAAAGAAGCGGGCCGTAACCGGGCTATTATCGCAAAGAAACCCGCGGGAGCGGCGGATAATCCGTATAAGACTGAAATAGCGACCATTGCCGGGAAAAAGCGCATTGCCAACAGGATCATCGGGGAAATTTTCGCGCGGGATTCTTTCCTGCTGCTCGGCCACAAAAATCCCGATGCGGATTGCAGCGCGTCCCTTGTTGCTTTCGCCGTTCTCCTTGGAAAATTCGAAAAGGATGTAACGATCTTTCTGTCCGACCCGGTGATCGAACAGTTAAACTACCTGTTGGCGATATGCCGGTATAACAACATTACGGTTGTTCAGGATGTGAATACAGACCTTAAAGGAAAGTTTTCCGCTATAGTGATTCTCGATACGCCCAACGCCGATATGCTCATGTCCAACGACAGTATTTCTGAAATGCTCGCCGATCCCATGATCAGGAAAATTGAGGTGGATCACCATCTTGGTTCCAACGCCCGCTACACGGGTGACAAGGGCTACTGCCTTGTTTCCCAGGCGTCCAGCACCGGCGAGTTGATAGGCTATCTCTGCCTGAAGCTGGCGGCCCGGCTGAATGCGCAAGGGTTGAGCACTTCTACCGGCTTTTTCTCCCGGAACCTGGCCCTGGCGATTCTGACCGGCATAGTAGGGGATTCCCAGATGGGGCGCTTCCTCAAGACCATCCGTGAACGCTGGTATTATCGCATTTTCAGCAGGATTTTTGAACGCCTTCTGGTACAGACAACCAATACGGGCAGCAGCAATCTCGCCTCTATGCAGGATATTTATAACCTCATTCAAAGCCTGTCCAATCAAGAATTGGCCTGTTTCAAGGAAATGGAAACAGGTTTGCAGACATCCCCCTATGTTCACGCAATCGCCATGGACAAAGCAAAAAGCGCCGATCTGTTCAGCCGGTACGGCAAAGAGATAATCGTCAACGTGTCGAAATACGCCTCGGACCGGCTTGCCGACGAAAGCGGAAAACTGGGACTGGTCGCCTATTACGATGATCCGTCCCTGTCGGA
>JAISCR010000111.1 GCA_031265435.1 Treponema sp. | reverse complement strand
TCCTGCTTGCTCTTCATGTAAATGCCCGCCGCGGCAACGCCGATGATGGCGAGCCCCACGGTGGGTACTCCCATGTAGGCAAAAAGCACATATCCTACCAGCATATAGGGCCAGTAACTTTTGAGATCCATGTAGGAGAGAAGCAGGGCAAAGCCTACCGCGGGAAGGGCGGAACCGACCACTCCAAGACCGTTTCTGAGCCAGACAAAACGTTCCACCGCGTCGGCCACGATCTGATACCGGTCAATGAAGATCATACCAATGAATACGGGAATAAAACGGCCCAGGAACCAGGGAATAGTCCCCGCCATGTGCCAGCGTTCAAAAGATCGGAGGCTTTTCCTGGCAAGGGCCCGGTCACCGCCGTGCTGGAATACGGTGGTAGCGCCACGGCCGAGAATGTCAAAGAGGGCCATAAGCAGGGCCAGAGCGGCGGCGACCACCAAGCCCTGACCGATGTCCCCCGACTGCTTTGCCACAAAGACTCCGAAGATCGCCCCGATGTTGTAATCCGGCATCGTGGCCCCTCCATAGGTATAGAACCCGAGAGCCATGAGGGCGCAGGTGGCACCGACCGTCAGGCCGATGTTGATATCGCCCACGATGATCCCGGCAAGAAAACCCAGCATCAGGGGCGCCCAGAAATTGACACCCAGCGCCACAAAGACGAAGAGTATCCCCGTTACTGCGGCCAGCAGAAACGCAAACAGCACTGTGCTCATTCTTTATCTCCTTTCAAATAGTTATATCAAGCGGAAACTCCGCAAAGAACCCTTATATTATCCGCCGGCATCCGTGATCCGTCAACATAATTCATCTCATAACCAACTAAGGCTCATGCTTTTTTTCACGCTTCGCGCCGATAAATACTTCTTTTACGCTGATATCCCCGTCAAACAGGATCAGATCCGCCTCTTTCCCCACGGCAATGCTGCCCCGTTCATCCTGAAGGCCCAGCGCCCGGGCCGGCACCAGGGAGGCCATCCGCACCGCCTGGGGAAGGGAGGCCCCCGCCAGGGTCACCATGTTCCACACCGCAATGTCGAGGCTCAGGCAGGAACCGGCCAGCCTGCCGTCCTCCAGCCGTATGGCCCCGGCGCCGACGGTAATGGTACGGTCCCCAAACCGGTACTGTCCTTCGGGAAGGCCGTTGAGCTCCACCGAATCGCTGATCAGTGCGATCCGGTCCGGCCCCTTGAGTTTCAGCATCATGTCAAGTATTGCCGGGGCCAGATGGATTCCGTCGGCAATGGCTTCGCAGATCACCCGATCATCGGTAAGCACCGCGCCGAGAATCCCCGGCTCGTGCTGGTCAAGGCCCCGCATGCCGTTGAAGGTATGGGTAGACTGGGTGATCCCCGCGTTGATCCCCGCCAGAGCCTCCCTGTAGGTGGCGTTAGAATGGGCGGCGGCAACTACCACCCCCCGTTCCTTCAAAAAACGAATCACGGCGGCGGCGCCGGGCAGTTCCGGCGAAAGACAGACCACCTTTACGGCCCCCGATCCCGCTTCCAGAAGTTCCCCCATCTCTTCCACCGAAAGGGGGCGCAGATAATCGGGGTTATGGGCCCCCCGTTTCTCCATGGAAAAATAGTTGCCTTCCAGATAAAGCCCCAGGCACCGGGCCATGCCCTCCCGTTCCCCGGCATACCAGCGGGTGACAGCGCGGACGGCGGCAAGATTTTTGTCCCAGGGTGCCGACGAGGTACCGGCCAGAAAACCCGTCACACCGTGGCTCATCTGCCCCCTGGCAATGGTTTCCAGGGAGGACTCCTTACCGTCCATCACATTGACCCCCAGCCGGCCGTGATTATGAAGATCGATGAAACCGGGGGAGAGAAAGAGGCCACCGGCATCCAGTTCTTCGGTCCCCTCCGCCTTGCCGGGGACGGCGCCGAAGGCCGCGATACGGCCCCCCTCCGCCAGCAAATCTCCCTCTACGATGGAATTTTCTGTAATTATCCGGGCATTTCTGATTATCAAACGGTCTATCGCGTGATCCATGATTTTTCCTTTACTTTATGGGCTGGGTATTGTAAATGTTCATCTCCTCTTGCCGCAATTCCGCTTTTTTATCGCCCTCTCCCTTCAATCTCGGCTTTCAGGAAAGGGAGGAGTGCACGATCGGAGGGGGCAAAGTCAAGGCTTTCAATTTCTTCAGGCGCGGCCCAGCGCCATTCACTGTGTTCCCTGAGGCGGAAATTCCGGGAGAGGAGTTCTATGCGGTAGCCTTTAAGGGTGTGTGTTACGCCTCTATGCTCAAAGCTGCCGCTGCCCACAAAATGTCCCGCTTTGACAGGGACTGAAAACTCTTCGTCAAATTCCCTTACCAGGGCTTCTTCCTCGCTTTCTCCTTCCTCAACCTTGCCGCCGGGGAACTCCCATTTGCCGCCGAGATCGCCTCCCTCAAGACGCCGGGCTATAAAGACTCTGTTTCCCTCCAGGGCCAGGGCCGCTACGGAAATTCCGGTGCCCATTAGAACAAGGTCACCTGGGGGATAAGAAAATGGAGAACTGCGGAAATAAGGGCGGCAATGCCTATCCATTTTTTATTCTTGCCGATGAAGTTCTCCAGCTCTTCCGTCTTCCGGGACTGGAGGGTTGAAGTCCGCCTGTAGTATTCAAAAAGGAGGCTGAAGCCTGCGGCAAGGCCTGCAAGAGCAGGAATAATATCCCCGATGACCGGAACTTCGCCTTGCACCGGCGAAAGGAGTTTAAGAATCCCCGACAGTGAGGTCAGGACTCCCAGCACCAGACGGAAGGTCTCGCTGCCCAGGGAAAGTTTTTGGCTGTCTTCTATGCTTTCCGCGGCGCTTACCCTGTCGGTAGTGAGAAGAAAGCCTGCCGCTCCGTTACAGATAATTGACAGAAAATAAAACTGGATCATCCGTACTCCTTATCTTCTACAATACTCGATTTATTCGCCGCAATCAACGCTAAAATGTATTTTCCGTCTTCCGCCTTTCATTTGGAACAGGAAGATGTCAGCCTCAAAGGGTACGGAAAAAGGGAAAGATTCTTCTTTTGCGGAACTAAAGTAGATCCTCTGGCTGTAAACAGGTAGAACTGTTTCCCCTCGTCCGGCATCCTCCGCGGGAACTGAAAGGCCGCCTTCCCCTCCTGGGGGTACGGGAAAGACGCTTAATTCCACCATACCCTTATAGGCCCAGCGTTTTTCCCGCAGTTCTTTGCGGAGCACGAGAAATGTTTCCCCGTTATGTCTCCGGCTCTCCACAGAAAGACGGTTTCCGCTGAGATACGGGGTATTCCCGAAATTACCGAAAATTCCCATGGCAATGGTGATGAGGGAAAGAACCACGATCGAACAGAACAGAATCGCCAGGGGTTTTGTCGCGGTAAGAGCCCTGAAAAGCCCCTTCCTCTTTGGAGGAGCTTCGTAAAGTTCCCGCACCCGTGGGGGCGCTTTTTCGAGCCGCTTTTCCCGTGAATAGTAAAAAACCAGTTCTTCGTTTGCAGACCGGTCTGTCAGTTCATAACCGGCATTGGGCCGCCTTCTTTTCCCTGTCTCATCCCCCATGTGTCCCTCCCGAGGGAAACCTTTGCTCATGTTTGTTTACCCGGCGGAATGTTCCCGGCAGCCATGCTTCCCCGGCAAGGAGGGCGGCGGCTTCGGCGATATCCGAAGGATCCCCAAAACGCCGGGCCGTTGAAGGATGCCTTGAAGCGGCTATGAGCAATGCGGCTGCCGCGGCCGCGCAATCGTAGCCTGAAAAGGCAAAGACAGCGGCGCTGTCTCTGGCAGGAACACTGCCTCCAGCAGCACCACTGCCTCCGGCAGCAACGTTGTCTCCAACAGCAGAGAGGCGGCCTGCAATACCCCCGCAGAGCCCTGCCAAAAGGTCTCCGGAACCTCCGGCCGCCAGTACAGGGCTCATACCGTCAATGACGGCGATACGGCCCTGGGGAGAGGCGATATAGATGACGTGTCCCTTTAGCACAATGGTAATGTTCCGGTCACGGGCAAAAGTCTTGAGTATGGGGATTGGATCTTCGAGAATCTCATCCTTGGGAATGTCTGTGTATGCGGCAAATTCACCGGGATGGGGAGTCAAAACCGCGTTACCGTGGAAAGAGAGTCCCTTTGCCAGATGAATAGCATCCGCATCAATGATCAGGGGAGTGCCCCGCTCCTCCTCTTTCAAGAGGCCTTCCAGGCAGCTGCGGTGTTCATCCGTTTTTCCCCAGCCCGGCCCCAGCACAAAGGCATTGGGGTGAAAGCTTTCCTCCCCGGCCGGATCTCCCTCGGGGACAACGAGAAGTCCGGCGGGAAGCCGCGAAGCGAGAACCGGGTAGACTTCCCCTGAAGTGACAAGCCTTATGAGCCCGGCGCCTGCCGCCTGAGCGCCCATGCCCGCAATGAGAGCGGCGCCCGCTGCCCCCCGGGAACCGGCGTGAATCTCCACAAGTCCCCGTTCATGCTTGTAGGCTGTTTCCCTGACGGGCGGAATCCGGCTCCCGGCCTCTCTCCAGTCCAGCAGTTCCGCGTCCCCATGCCCTTCCATCAGCGGGACCGGGAACACTTCCCCCACGGGTATAATTCTCCCCGCATAAGGCCGGGCCCGGCTCTTATAGAGGCAGAGCTTTGAGGGTTCAATGGCAAGGGTAATGTCCGCCTGAATGACGGGAAGGCCGCTTTTCCATTGATCGTTCAAGCCCGAAGGAACATCTATCGAAACAAGAAGGCCCCGGTTTCCCGAAGAAGCGCCGGATTGTATAAAATTATCGACATATTGAAGTAAATTCCTCGAATTTCCCTTGAGCGATCCCTTGATTCCCGTGCCGCCGATCCCATCGATGATGATTTCCGCGGCACGGATCAGCTCTCCGGCTTCCCTGTTTTCCCCGTTTTCATCCCAGAGATAAAACGCAAGGCCCATTTTTTTAAGGCAGCGGAACGCTTCGGCCCTGGGGCTCTCTTCATTTTCTTCGGGCAGGCGGCTGAATATCATGGCCGGGTTTTCCACAGTCGTCGGACCCGCAGTCTTGGCGGTGTTCGCCACCCTGCCGTAACGAAGGATCAGGGCGCGGAGCATTACCAGGGCATCGGCGGCATTGTTGCCGGAACCTGCCAGCGCCACGATGCGGGGGAAGGGCCGGGAAGGCCCGAAGAGGGCCTGACACGAGCAAAGTGCCGCAGGCGCCGTCGTACAGTCAACTTCCTTATGCCCGCGGCCCAAAGAGGCGCATGCTTCAACCAAGGCCTGGGCACAGTTCCTGCCCGCGGCCTCCACCAGAGAGAAACTGTTCATAAACCAGAGGCTCTGGGCCTCCCGGTCAATGATTTGGGCTGATTCTCCGCCGGCCAGAATACTCACTTCTCAACACTCCCTATCCGATCCGTGCGCCACCAGACAACTTTGACATTCCATTCATCCGTCAGAAGGGCCGAGAGTATACCCTCCCGGGAAAGACTGAAGGCATTGAACTGCAGTTCATTACTGTTCACCTGGATAATACCCTGCCGCTGTTCGGAACCGGAATCGCTCCCGAGGATCAAAACCGAATAACCTGCTTCCAGGGGAAGCAGGCAGAAGATCCGGCCGTTTCCGGCTACTCCCAGGAGAGAATAGATCATCCTTACGCTGCTCTTCCTCTCATTTTCCGTATACGAATACTCATAGAAAGGTATTTCGATTGTGTCCAGCCAGGCGCCGTCTTCAACGTTCATGATCCATACTCTGGAAGAATCCGCTTCGTTTCCTGTATGTATGCTGGTGGATTCATCAAAGGTATAACGGTAGTAATCCACCTTGAGATAGAGTTTCCGGGAATCGGGCGCCACGGCAATAGTGTCTACGGAGGGGATAAGTTCAGGCCAGTCGGGGGGAAGGGGAACCATTTCGTTCTTCAACTGTACCAGGTAGAGCAAGGTACCGGAAGGACTGAACCAGTAGATATTCCAGCCTGTAGGAAGGCGGCAAACCACGGCCAGTTCATCATGAATGGAGGTATAGAGCCCGATGATCCGGGGAAAAGAACTCCCGCCGATACCTTCCTGTCCCAGGTACTCGATAAAACGCCCGTCTCCGTCAAAATGAAGAATGACACTGTCCAGCAAGGCCCTGCTTTCAACATCGACACTGTGCCTCTCATAGGGCAGTCTGTCTTCGGAATAGATATGCTTCCGGGAATCTACCACGATTCGGCCGGGCATGTTGAGGGGATAGGGGAAGGCCCAGCGGGTTACCCGGCTTGAATCCTCGATGTTGGCCCTCAGCGTCAGGGGGGGCGGGTTGGTTTCTTCATTGTAGATCATGAAGAGCAGGTCTCCGTATGAATTGTAGCGGACAAGTTTCTGACCATTCCCATCGGAAATATAGAAGAGGCCGTCCCTCATAAAAAGATCCAGACCCTGAATTCCCCGGTCTCCGTCAAGCTGATAGAGGGCTATCTGATCCTCCATGCGGCCTATATCCAGGGAAAAAAGGTCTTCCCTCGTAATCTGAGTGGTTTTTTGCCGGCCGCAGGATACCGCAAGTACAGGAAGAATGAAGAAGACGAGGACGGAAAATCTCATAAATTTACCTTAAGCAGGGCTTCCCATAGAGTCAATAGCCGCGTATTCTCTCAGGCTTTTTTCTGCTCCCCAAAAAGGCCGTCCCTGAAGGCTCCGATGTATTCCATGCACATCTCGTCTTTGCCGAGGAGGGCTTCGGCGGCGTAGATGAGGGCGAGCATGTCTTCATTGGTGGGATCTATGATGGCGCTGTCCATGCCGGCGCCCATGCAGAGGATGATGAAGCTGCGGTTGATGAATTTGCGCAAAGGAAGTTGAAAGGAGATGTTGCTGGCGCCGGAGGTGATGTGTACGTCGGGACAGCGGGCTTTGACGCGTCTGATGGTGTCGAAGATCATGAGAGCGCCTTCTTCGGAGGATGCCAGCATCTCCACCACCGGATCGATGTAAAGACGGCCTGCCTCGATTTTGTATTCTGCGGCTTTTTCCAGGATCCGCTCAAAGACTTCAAGACGCTTGTCGGCGGAACCGGGGATCCCTGTGTTGTCGCAGAGGAGGGCTATGCAGTTCCATGTGGTTCCTGCTATGACGGGAAAGACCTTTTCTATCTTGTCGCCTTCCATGGAAACCGAGTTGATGATACCGGGTTTCCGGCATAATTTCATCGCCTCCGCGAATACGCCGACGTTGGGGCTGTCCAGGCTGATGGGGAGGTCCGATTCCTGCTGAACCAGATCCGCCAGCCATTTCAGGGTTTCCAATTCCTTTTCAGGGGAGACCGAGGCGCAGATATCCAGGTAGGACGCGTTGGCGGCGGTCTGTTTTGCGGCCAGATTCCTGATAAAGGCTTCGTTTTTTTCGGCAATAGCGGCGCCGGTTTTCGGAATTGATCCGTTAATTTTTTCACCAATAATAATCATGGAAACACCTCACCATTAGGATATTACCGGTATGATTAATCCTTTTATTTTTCCTGTCAATTATTATGGAAAAAATTGGCAATATAATCCTGATTTTCAGCCAAAAAATACCAAAACGTCAGGATAGCAAAATATTGCTATATTTGGACAAAAAATACAGTAGCATACTTTCCCGATCTTCTCCATTTTAGACTTATTAGACCTAAACTGATCGGAGGCTTTGTCCCATGCGTCAGCACATTCAGAATAAAATCTACCATGTGGAGATTTTGCCGCCCAAACAGGCGACCGAGAAACTTGATGCGGATTTGATACTTTTCATGGATAAGTACGAGAAGGTCCGGGAGAGTGGGAGATGCGCCTGCATCACCGACAACGCCATGGGCCTTTTGGCGTTCCAGGGGCCTGAGTGCATCGAGGAACTGGGTCTTAAGGTAAACGGGGAACAGGTGATGATCCATCTTAACACCTTCCACACGAAGGAAAACCTCCACGAGATCCTCGACTCCTGCGGGAAGCTGGGGATCAAGTATCTCCTCGTGGTGTCCGGCGACGGCTCCGACCGGCTGCCCAAGCTGCAGCCTGCCGACGTGGGCGCGGACGACGTGCAGTCGGTAACCTCCGTGGAGCTTTTGCGTTACATCAACCGGGAGTACCCCGGGGCCTTTACCATGGGTGTGGCCTTCAACCCTTACGAGCCGCCGGAGCACGAGTTTGAGAAGCTCAAGCGAAAGTTCGCCGCCGGGGCTTCCTTCATCATCACCCAGCCGATTATCGAGAAGAACGCCATCGTTGACGAGATGCTCACAAAGCACCCCGATGTGCCGGTGATCATCGAAGCCTGGATGAGCAAGAAGCTCGCTCTCCTGTCCGATGCCGTGGGCTACACCATCCCCGAGGACACCCCCTTTGATCCCATCGAGTGCCTCAAACAGATCCACGGCTGGTATCCCGCCTGCGGCGTGTATCTTTCAATTTTGGGCTTCAAGACCCAGTATCCCCTGATCTCCGAAACCTGGAAATAAGGAAATTGTATGAAGATAGTCGTTTGTATCAAACAGGTGCC